>NZ_JBSGFD010000006.1:0-108354 GCF_053603215.1 Kitasatospora sp. NPDC004240
CGGTAGGCAAATCCGCCGTTCACATAGTCTGAGACCTGATGCCGAGCCGATTGTGGTGAAGTGGCCGCCGCCGCGGCGGACGTACCGCCGTCCGGTGTGCTGCCTGGCCTCGGCGCGGTGGCGCTCGTCGCCGCCTGCCACGCGTGGGTGGCGCTCGGCCGGGCCGGTGCGCACCGCTGACTCTCGCTCCTCCCTGTCGTTCATCTGTCCGCCAGGCCCGGCCGGGCCTGGCTTCGTGGAAGGACACCCCCGATGAGGGTGCTGCTGCTGGGCGCCGACGGCTTCATCGGCCGCCGGGTCACCGATCGTCTGCTCGTCGACCAGGAGTTGCAGGTGACGGTGCTCGGCCGGCGCGACTCGGCCGACATCCGCTTCGACCTGACCGCGGGCAGCCCGGGCGCGCTGGCCCGGTTCCTGGACGCGGTCGCGCCCCAGGTGGTGATCAACTGTGCCGGTGCCACGTACGGCAGCTCGCGCACGCTGATCCGGGCGAACACGCTGGCCGTGGCGACCGTCTGCGAGGCGATCCGGCGCAGCCGGGAGCCGGCCCGGCTGGTGCACGTGGGATCGGCGGCGGAGTACGGGCCGGTGCCCGGCGGGGTGCCGGTGACGGAGAGCGCCGAGCCGCGCCCGGTGGGCCCGTACGGGGTGTCGAAGCTGGCCGGGACGGAGCTGGTGCTGGCCTCGGGGCTGGACGCGGCGGTGCTGCGGGTCTTCGACGTGGTGGGCCCGGGGTCGCCGACCGCCTCGCTGTTCGGCCGGCTGTCGGAGGGGCTGCGGCGGGCGCTGGAGCGGGACGAGGCCCAGGTGCGGATGCCGGACCTGTCCGGATACCGGGATTTCGTGGATGTGCGGGACGTCGCGCGGGCGATCCAGGCGGCCGCGGTCTCGGCGGCCACCGGGGTGATCAACATCGGCAGCGGTCACGCCGTCCGGGCCCGGGACGCGGCCCAGCTGCTGGTTCGCGCCTCGGGCTTCGAGGGGACGATCGTGGAGGAGAACCGGCAGGTCCTGCTGCCCTCGCAGACCGGCGGGGCGGGCGACCACCCGCCGCACCCGCTGCTCCACCAGGCGGCGCACCCCCTGCCCGGCCACCGCCCGGCGGAGGGCCGGGCGGGGGAGGGGCGGACCGCGGTGCCGGAGCCGGTGCCGTGGCGGCAGGCGGACGTGCGGACCGCCCGTGACCGTCTCGGCTGGCGGACACAGGTGCCGCTGGAGGAGTCGCTGGGGGACGTCTGGCTGGAGACGGCCTGCCGGGTCTGAGCGCCGGGCGGGCGGCCTGGGGAGTGCCGGTGCGGCCCCGGCGGGCCCGCGGGGGCCCGGCGGCGAACGGGGTGGCGGGCGGTCGGGGCCGTCCGCCACCGGGGCCGTGCGCGGTCCCACGATCCGATGCCGCCCGTCTCGCCCATCGGACGGGCTGTCTCGGAATACCGGGGCGGCATGACACTGTTGGCGTAGTGGAGCCACCCCGGTGGCGTCGCACCATGCCCCCAGAGGTTGGCCCCGGCCAAACCTGAACCGACGAGCAACGGAGTCCCCGTGTCGCTGCCACCCCTGGTCGAGCCGGCCGACGAGCTCACCGTCGACGAGGTCCGCAGGTACTCCCGCCACCTGATCATCCCCGACGTGGGCATGGCCGGGCAGAAGCGGCTGAAGAACGCCAAGGTGCTGTGCGTCGGCGCCGGCGGCCTGGGCTCGCCGGCGCTGATGTACCTGGCGGCGGCCGGTGTCGGCACGCTGGGCATCGTCGAGTTCGACGTGGTCGACGAGTCCAACCTCCAGCGGCAGATCATCCACGGCCAGTCGGACGTGGGCCGGTCCAAGGGCGAGTCCGCGCGCGACTCCGTCAAGGAGATCAACCCGTACGTCGACGTGATCCTCCACGAGGAGCGCCTCGACAACTCCAACGTCATGGAGATCTTCTCCGGCTACGACCTGATCGTGGACGGCACGGACAACTTCGCCACCCGCTACCTGGTGAACGACGCCGCGGTGCTGCTCGGCAAGCCGTACGTGTGGGGCTCGATCTACCGCTTCGACGGCCAGGCCAGCGTCTTCTGGGCCGAGCACGGCCCCTGCTACCGCTGCCTCTACCCGGAGGCCCCGCCGCCGGGCATGGTCCCGTCCTGCGCCGAGGGCGGCGTGCTGGGCGTGCTCTGCGCGTCCATCGGTTCGATCCAGGTCACCGAGGCCATCAAGCTGCTGGCCGGCGTGGGCGACCCGCTGGTCGGCCGGCTGATGATCTACGACGCCCTGGAGATGAACTACCGCCAGGTCAAGGTCCGCAAGGACCCGAACTGCGCGGTCTGCGGGGAGAACCCGACGGTCACCGAGCTGATCGACTACGAGGCCTTCTGCGGCGTCGTGTCGGAGGAGGCGCAGGCCGCCGCCGCCGGTTCGACGATCACCTCGAAGCAGCTCAAGCAGTGGCAGGACGACGAGGAGGAGATCTACCTCGTCGACGTCCGTGAGCCGGGTGAGTACGAGATCGTCAACATCCCGGGCGCCGTGCTGATCCCGAAGAACGAGTTCCTGATGGGCAGCGCCCTGGAGTCGCTGCCGCAGGACCGGAAGATCGTGCTGCACTGCAAGTCGGGCGTGCGCTCGGCGGAGGTGCTCGCCGTGGTGAAGTCGGCCGGCTTCGCCAACGCCGTCCACCTGGGCGGCGGCGTGCTCGGCTGGGTCAGCCAGATCGAGCCGCACAAGCCGGTGTACTGACCGACGCCGTACCGGTGTGCATCGGAAGGGGCCCGCTCCGGCGGGCCCCTTCCGCGTACCCGGGCCTAGAGCGCGCCCTTGCGCTGGAGCACGTTGTAGGAGATCCAGCCCGGCAGCACCGGCAGCCAGAAGGTCAGCGCGCGGTAGAGGAAGACCGCCGGGGTGGCGATGGTCGGCGGCACGTCGGCGACGGTGAGCGCGCCGATCAGGGCCACCTCGACCGGGCCGATGCCGCCGGGGGTGGGGATCGCGGAGCCGGCCGCGTTGGCGGTCAGGAAGACCACCGCGACCGCGGAGAAGCTGATGTCGCCGCCGAAGGCCTGCACCGAGGCGTCCAGGCAGGCGGTGAAGGAGAGGGTCAGCAGCAGGATGCCGCCGAAGCCGGTGATCAGCTTGCTGGGCGTCTGCATCAGGTCGAGCATCCGGGGCACCACGCCGAAGAACAGCGAGCGCAGCCGGTTCAGCACGAACCGCCGCAGCGGCGCGACCGCCGCGACCACCAGGGCCAGCACGGCGGCGCTCAGCACCCCGATGATCACCGCGCGGGAGGCGGAGAGGTCGCCGTTGGTCTGGCTGCCGGTGATCAGACCGAAGCTGAACAGCAGCAGCAGGTGCCCGGCCAGGCCCGCCAGCTGGGAGGCGCCCACCGAGGCGACCGCCTGGCCGGGGCGGATGCCGGCCTTCTGCAGGTAGCGGGTGTTGAGCGCGATGCCGCCGATCGCGGCGGGCGCGACCAGCTTGACGAAGGAACCGGCCAGCTGGGCGGCGACGGTGCGCCGGAACGGCAGCTTCTCCGGGACGAAGCCGGTCAGGCTCATCGAGGCGGCGATGTAGCTGAACGCGGCGGCGGCCAGCGCCACGGTCGCCCAGGCCCAGTCCATCTGGGCGAGCTTGAGCTGGGCCGGATTGATGGTGGTCAGCGCGAGGTAGGCGGCGAAGGTCAGCGCGATGACCATGATCAGGGACTTCGGCTTGAGCCGTTCCAGCTTGGCCGGCTCCATCGGCGCCTCGGGGGCGATCCGCAGGATCTGGCCGCGGATGCGGCTCAGCAGGTCCTCGCCGGCGACCGCGATGTCCTCCTCGGCCTGTTGCTGGGTGCGCTCGCCGGCGGCGACCTGCTCCAGCGCGCGGGCCTGCGCGGCGGTCTTGCGCTCCTTGGTGAGCTTCCTGAGGTCGACGCGGGTGGAGCGGCTCATCCCGACCGGCTGCAGCAGAGGCAGCGCGGCGGCGACCCGCTCGGCGCCGAGCACGTGGTTGGCCACGGCGACGGCCCGGTCCGGGCCGATCCGCAGCGCGAAGGTGGTGAGCAGCTGGGCGACGTCGATGCGCAGGGTCAGATCGGTGGCCGCGATGTCGCCGCCGGACAGGTTGACCAGGCAGCCGTCCTTGCCGTCGACGACCAGCAGCGACTCGCCGGTGAGCCGGCGGTGGGCGATCCGGCGCTCGTGCAGGGCGGCCACCGACTCCCAGAGCGAGGCCATCACCCGGTCGGTGACCTCCTCGTCGGCGAGCTCGTCCAGGGTGCGGCCCTCGACGTTCTCGTACACCAGGATCGCGGCGTCCGGGCCCAGCTCGGAGGTGGCGACCAGCTGGGGGGCGCGGGCCCCGGAGGCGGCCGCCGCGTACGCGATCAGGGCCTCCTGCTCCAGGGCCTGGCGCAGTGACTGGGGGCTGCGGCGGACGGCGACCGAGCGCAGCCGCAGCCGCCGCCAGGCACGGTAGAAGAAGCCGGAGGCCTGCTGCTCGCGGTCGACGATGTGGACGTCCAGCGGGGGGCCGCTCTGCTGGGCGACGTAGTAGCGGCGGGTGCCGCCGGGGGCGTCGGGGGCGCGGTGGGCGCTGGCCGGGGTGAAGCCGACCTTGCGCAGGCCGATCATCAGGTGCTGGCCGGTGGGCCGGATGTTCGGCGAGCCGATGGCGTAGAGCGTGCCGTACGCGACGGACCAGCCGATCAGTACGGTGAGCAGCAGCGACAGCGGGGTGGTGTAGCCGCTGAACAGCTCGGTGACCCCGCTGAAGATCACCACCACCCAGAGGGCGACCCGCCAGCGCGGGCGGCTCGACATGCCGACCGCGGTCATGTAGGCGATCACCGGGGCCAGGTAGCCGTGCACCGGGTCGGTGAGGGTGCCGTTGCTCTCCAGCGGGAACCTGGTCAGGGCGTCCCGGATGTGGTCGGAGGCGCCCTCGGCGACCCACCAGTCGATGCCCAGCGAGACGCCGTACGCGAGGACCGAGGCGAGCACGCCGTCGGCGACCCGCAGGCCGTCCCGTTTGATCAGCCGCTCGACCGCGAAGGCGAGCGGGACGGCGAGGACCGCGACGCTGGAGGCCAGGCCGGCCAGGGTGGACAGGACCGGGGAGAAGCTGGGGGCGTTGGCCGCGATGTCCACCTCGATGCCGGTGGTGGTCGAGGTGGCCACACCGGCGAGGACGAACACGGCGACTATGCCGAACACCCCGGTGATGAACCGGAGCAGGTCGGACGGGCGGTGCGCGCGGGCGGCGAGCAGCGGCTCGTCGACGTCCAGGTGCGGCGCGTCGTCCAGCGGGTCGGACGGGGTCGGGGCCTTCCCGGCGGGTACGCTCGCCGGAACCTGTGCGGGCACGGCGGGCGGGACGGGTGTCCCGGCCTCGGGTCGGGTCGGTTGCGGAGTCTTGATCGTCCGGTCCTTGGTCAGGGAGACTTCCGGGGTCGGCGCCGGCTCCTGCTCCGGCGCGGGCGACGGGACGGTGCCACCGCCGGGGGCCGCGGGTACGGCGGAGGCGGACTCGTCGGAGCCCTCGTCCACGCCCACGTCAGCCGTCCCGGTCATCTGGTCTTGTCCTCGTATCACCACTCACCGCCCCGAAGATGGTGGCATGCCGCGACGCCCCGTGCTGGACAGGGGGCGCATCGGGCGCGGCGGATCGTTCGTACGGAACCCCGCGCTCGGCCGGATGGGGAAGAATGCCGCAGGTGACGGACGCTGACGACGACGGCGGCCGGGGCATCCTGCCCCCCTTCGCCGAACTGGTGCTCGACCTGACCGAGCGGATTCCACCCGGGCGGGTGATGACCTACGGGGACGTCGCCGAGTACCTCGGCCAGGGCGGCCCGCGCCAGGTGGGCCGGGTGATGGCACTGTACGGCGGCGCGGTGCCCTGGTGGCGGGTGATCCGCGCGGACGGCGCCCTGCTCCCCGGCCACGAGCACCGCGCCCTCTCCCGCTACCGCGAGGAGGGCACGCCGCTGCGCGAGCGCGCCGACCACCCGCCCAGGGTGGACCTCCGGCTGGCCCGCTGGGACGGGGAGCCGGACTGAGTGTGATTCCCCGCGCGGATTCCGCCGAAACGGGTGCGCGGACGGGAATGACGGGGCAGGATCGTAGGCTCGATCCGGGCGGGCCCCCGGCAGGGCCCGCCCCGCCGTTGCCCGCAGCACTACCCCAGGACGTCCGTGAGCTCCCCCTACCGACTGGTGCGCAGCCCCCTCGCGCAGCCCGTGCCGCCCGTGCTGGACGAGTACCAGCGTGCCGTGGTCGACCACGCCCGGGGCCCGCTGCTGGTGCTCGCCGGCCCCGGCACCGGGAAGACCACCACGCTGGTGGAGGCGGTGGCCCGGCGGATCGAGCGGGGCACCGACCCCGAGCGGATCCTGGTCCTCACCTTCAGCCGCAAGGCCGCGATGGAACTGCGCGACCGGATGTCCGGCCGGCTCGGCGCCTCGGCCGCCGCCCCGCAGGCCGCTGCGTTCCAGTCACCGCAGGTGACGACCTTCCACTCCTTCAGTTACGCCCTCCTGCGCGCCCACCAGGACCCGGCCGACTACGCCGAGCCGCTGCGGCTGCTCTCCGGCCCCGAGCAGGACGTGATGGTCCGCGAGCTGCTGGCCGGCGGCGCCGAGGACGCCAGGGCCGGCGCCGGCCGCATCGACTGGCCGCTCGACCTGCGGGCCTGCCTGACCACCCGCGGCTTCGCCGACGAGGTCCGCGCGGTGCTCGCCCGCAGCCGTGAGCTGGGTCTCGGCGAGGCCGAGCTGGAGCGCTTCGCCGAGGGCGTCCAGCGCCCCGACTGGGCCGCCGCCGCGCACTTCCTCGCCGACTACCTGGACGTGCTCGACCTGCGCGGCGTCCTCGACTACGCGGAGCTCGTCCACCGGGCCGTGCTGCTCGCCGAGCGGCCCGAGGTGGGGGCGGAGCTGGCCCGCCGCTACGAGGTGGTCTTCGTCGACGAGTACCAGGACACCGACCCCTCCCAGGTGCGGCTGCTGCGCCGGCTGGCGGGCGGCGGCCGGGACCTCGTCGCGGTCGGCGACCCCGACCAGTCCATCTACGCGTTCCGCGGCGCCGACATCAACGGCATCCTGGAGTTCCCGCACACCTTCCGGCAGGCCGACGGCAGCCCCGCCGAGGTCAGGGTGCTGCGGGTCTCCCGCCGCTCCGGCGCCGTCCTGCTCGCCGCCTCCCGGGAACTCGCCCGGCGGATGCCGATGGGCCGGCTGCCCGCCGACAAGCTCGCCCAGCACCGCGCCCTGCTGCCGTCCCGCGAGGGCGGCCGGGTCGAGGTCTACACCTACCCCACCCCCGGCACCGAGCTGGACTCCATCGCCGACCTGCTGCGCCGCGCCCACCTGGAGGACGGCGTCCCGTGGGGCGAGATGGCCGTCCTGGTCCGGGCCGGCGCCCGCTCCATCCCCGGTGTGCGGCGGGCGCTCAGCGCGGCCGGCGTCCCGCTGGAGATCGACGGCGACGACCTGCCGCTGCGCGAGGAGCCCGCCGTCGCCCAGCTGCTGCTCGCCCTGCGGGTCTGCGCCGAGCGGGCGCTGCGCGGCCGCCACACCTCCGGCGGCCGGGTGGACGACACCCCGGACCCGCTCACCACCGAGCTCGCCCACGCCCTGCTCACCGGCCCGCTCGGCGGACTGGACGGCTCCGACCTGCGGCGTCTGGGCCGCGCCCTGCGCGAGGAGGAACGCGCCGCGCTGCGCGTCGACGGCCGGCCCGGCGCCGCCCC
Source organism: Kitasatospora sp. NPDC004240 (assembly GCF_053603215.1). Lineage (NCBI taxonomy): Bacteria > Bacillati > Actinomycetota > Actinomycetes > Kitasatosporales > Streptomycetaceae > Kitasatospora > Kitasatospora sp. NPDC004240. The sequence goes on from NZ_JBSGFD010000006.1 coordinate 7,714, forward strand.
GCGCCCCGCCGAGGAGCTGATCCGCGAGGCGCTGGCCGAGCCCGAGCGGCTGGTCGCCCTCGACCCCGCGTACGCCCGCCGCGCCTTCGACCTCGGCGTGCTGCTGCGCAAGGTCACCGACCTGCTGGCCGGCGGCGGCACCGCCGAGGAGGCGCTGTGGGAGCTGTGGGACGGCAGCCGGCGCTGGCGCGAGCGCCTGGAGCGTTCCGCCCTGCGCGGCGGCGCGGCCGGCCGCAACGCCGACCGTGACCTGGACGCGCTGTGCGCCCTGTTCGAGACCGCCGCCCGCGCCGAGGAACAGGTCACCGGCCACCGCAGCGCCCTGGACCTGCTCGCCGAGCTGGAGGCGCAGGACATCGCCGCCGACACCCTGACCGTCCGCGCGGTACGCCCGGAGGCCGTCCGGCTGATGACCGCGCACCGCTCCAAGGGCCTGGAGTGGCGGGTGGTGGTCGTCGCCGGGGTCCAGGAGGGCCTCTGGCCGGACCTGCGCCGCCGAGGCTCGCTGCTGGAGGCCGACCGGATCGGCCGCGACGGCCTCGCCGAGCCGCTCTCCCCGGGCGCCCTGCTCGGCGAGGAGCGCCGGCTGTTCTACGTCGCCGCCACCCGCGCCAAGGAGCGCCTGATCGTCACCGCGGTCAAGGCCCCCGCCGACGACGGCGACGAGCCCTCCCGGTTCCTGCGCGAGCTCTACCGCGAGGAGGCCGACAGCCGCACCGGTCGGGTGGTGCGCCGCACCCCGCCGGTCACCGTCGAGGACGTCACCCACCGCCCGCGCCGCCCGCTGTCGGTGCCCGCGCTGGTCGCCGAGCTGCGCGCGGTCACCGTCGACCCGTCCCGCTCGCCGGAGCTGCGCCGGGCCGCCGCCGAACGGCTCGCCACGCTGGCCGCCGCCGTCGACGAGGACGGGCTGCCGCTGGTGCCCGCCGCCCACCCCGGCCGCTGGTGGGGCATGGACGACCCGACCGCCGCGTCCGAGCCGCTGCGCCCCGCCGACCTGCCGGTCCGGCTCTCCGGCAGCGGCCTGGAGCAGCTGGAGAACTGCTCCCTCCAGTGGTTCCTGGACAAGGAGGTGCAGGCGCGGGCCGCCGGCTCCGCCGCCCAGGGCTTCGGCAACGTGGTGCACGCGCTCGCCGACGAGGTCGGCTCCGGCCGCACCCCGGCCGACCTCGCGGTGCTCATGGAGCGCCTCGACACGGTCTGGGACGCGCTGGCCTTCGACGCGCCCTGGAAGTCCCACCAGGAGAAGACCGAGGCCCGCGCGGCCCTGGAGCGCTTCCTCAACTGGCACGTCCTGGAGCGCGGCCGCGACGTGGTCGCCACCGAGCACGGCTTCGACCTCACCCTGGAGGTCGGCGGGGTGTCGGTGCGCATCCGAGGCTCGATGGACCGGGTGGAGAAGGACGAGGCCGGGCGCGCGTACGTGGTCGACTTCAAGACCGGCAAGCAGATCCCCACCGACAAGTCGCTGCCCGAGCACAAGCAGCTGGCCGTCTACCAGCTGGCCGTACGGTCCGGCGCGCTCAACGAGCTGCCCGGGTTCGCCGGCGGGCCCCCGGAGCCGGGCGGCGCCGAGCTGGTGCACCTGCGCGAGCCGTCCAAGCGGGAGCCGGACGCCCCCAAGGTGCAGCAGCAGGCCCCGGCCGGCGAGCCCTGGATCGAGAACCTGCTGGCCGAGGCGGCCGGCAAGGTGATCGCCGAGCGCTTCGTGCCGAGCACCGGCGGCGGCTGCGACCGCTGCGGCTTCCGTCGCAGCTGCTCGGCCCAGCGGGACGGGGCCCAGCTCGTCGAGTAGGGGCGCCGGGCGGCCGGGGGAGCGGGCGGCGAGGGCGAGGCGAGGGCGAGTAGCGAGGGTCACCCCGGAAGGGCGCCCGGCCTGTCGGCGCTCCCCGCTAACGTTGCGGGGTGACAGCCGTGCTCCGCCATCCCGACCAGCTCAAGGACCTGTTGGGCATCCCGTTCAACCGGGAGCAGATGGCGGCGATCGGCGCCCCCCTCGAACCGGCCGTCATCGTGGCCGGCGCGGGCTCCGGCAAGACCACGGTGATGGCGGCCCGGGTGGTCTGGCTGGTCGGCTCCGGGGCGGTGCGGCCCGAGGAGGTGCTCGGCCTCACCTTCACCAACAAGGCGGCCGGCGAGCTCGCCGAGCGCGTGCGCACCGCCCTGCGCGCCCTGGGGGAACCGCCCGCCGACGACCGGGGGAGCGTCGCCGGTCCGGACGAGGAGCCGCTCGGCGAGCCGGAGATCTCCACGTACCACGCCTTCGCCGGCCGGCTGCTCAAGGAGCACGGCCTGCGGATCGGCATCGAGCCCGATGTGCGGCTGCTCGCCGACGCCACCCGCTTCCAGCTCGCCGCCAAGGTGCTGCGCTCGGCCCGCGGCCCGTTCCCCTATCTGACCGGCACCTTCGCGAACCTGGTCGCCGACCTCATCGCGCTGGACGGCGAGCTCGCCGAGCACCTGGTCGAGCCGGACACCCTGCGCGCCTTCGACGAGGAGCTGCTGGACACCCTCGCCACCGTGAAGCTGAGCAACGACGACCTGCGGGCCGTCCCCGGCACCGCCCGGGCCCGGCTGGAGCTGCTGCGGCTGGTCGAGGAGTACCGGCGGCGCAAGGGCGCGGCCGGGCTGATGGACTTCGGCGACCAGATAGCCGCCGCCGCCGGCCTCGCCCAGCGCCGCCCCGAGGTGGGCGGGCTGCTGCGCGGCCAGTACCGGGTGGTCCTGCTCGACGAGTACCAGGACACCTCGGTCGCCCAGCGGCTGATGCTGGCCGGGCTCTTCGGCGCCGGCCCGGACGGCCTCGGCGGCGGCCACCCGGTCACCGCCGTCGGCGACCCCTGCCAGGCGATCTACGGCTGGCGCGGCGCCTCCGTCGCCAACCTGGACGAGTTCCCGCGGCACTTCCCCCGCGCCGACGCCACCCCCGCCGCCCGCTACGCGCTCAGCGAGAACCGCCGCAGCGGCGGCCGGCTGCTCGCCTTCGCCAACGAGCTCGCCGCGCCGCTGCGCGCGATGCACGAGGGCGTCGAGGCGCTGCGCCCGGCCCCCGGCGCCGAGCAGGAGGGCTTCGTCCGGGCCGCGCTGCTGCCCACCCACGCCGAGGAGATCGGCTGGCTGGCCGACTCGATCGCCCACCTGGTGCGCACCGGCACCGCCCCCGGCCGGATCGCGGTGCTCTGCCGCGGCGGAGCGGCCTTCCCCGACATCCACGCCGCGCTGGTCGCCCGCGAGGTGCCGGTCGAGGTGGTGGGCCTGGGCGGGCTGCTCCAGCTGCCCGAGGTGGCCGACCTGGTCGCGGTCTGCGAGGTGCTCCAGGACCCGACCGCCAACGCCGCCCTGGTGCGGCTGCTGATCGGCCCGCGCTGGCGGATCGGCCCGCGCGACCTCGCCCTGCTCGGCCGGCGCGCCGCGGAGCTGGTCCGCACCGACCGGCCCGAGGGCGTGGAGGCGCTGGCCGCCGCGGTCGCCGGGACCGACCCGACCGAGGTGATCTCGCTCGCCGACGCCCTGGAGACCTTCCTGGAGCCGGGGCAGCCCGACGAGCTGCCGTTCTCCGCCGAGGCCAGGCTGCGCTTCGCCCGGCTGGCCCGGGAGGTCCGCGAGCTGCGCCGTTCGCTCGCCGAGCCGCTGATGGACGTGCTGCACCGGGTGCTCACGGTCACCGGCCTGGAGGTCGAGCTGGCCGCCTCCCCGCAGGCGCTGGCCGCCCGCCGCCGGGAGACCCTGCACGCCTTCCTGGACGTCGCCGCCTCCTTCGCCGACCTGGACGGCGATCCGGGCCTGTCCGCCTTCCTGGGCTTCCTACGCGCCGCCCAGGAGTACGAGCGCGGCCTGGACAGCAGCCTGCCCGGCGGCGAGGACACCGTGAAGGTGCTCACCGCGCACAAGTCCAAGGGCCTGGAGTGGGACGTCGTCGCCGTCCCCGGCCTGGTCCGGGGCGCCTTCCCGTCCTCCACCGCCCGCGAGCGCTGGACCGGTGTGAAGCGGGTGCTGCCGCACGCCCTGCGCGGCGACGCGGCCACCCTGCCGGACGTGCGCGGCGGCTGGGACTCCAAGGCGATGACCGCCTTCCGCAAGGAGCTCGCCGCGCACTCCGCCACCGAGGAGCTGCGCCTGGGCTACGTCGCCTTCACCCGGCCGCGCTCGCTGCTGCTCGCCTCCGGCCACTGGTGGGGCCCGAGCCAGAAGACCGTGCGCGGGCCCTCCGGTTTCCTGGAGGCGCTGCGGGCCTTCACCGAGGCGCACCCGGGCGCGGGCGAGGTCGAGCGGTGGGCCGACAAGCCGATCGACGGTGCGGAGAACCCGGCGCTGGCCGCCCCGGTGGAACACCCCTGGCCGCTGCCGCTGGACCCGGCCGCCCAGCTCGCCCGCCGCCGGGTCGCCGAGGTGGTGCTGCACCGCCTCGCCGGGCGGCCCGCCCCCGAGCCGGAGCCGATGGGCGCCGAGGACCGCCGCCAGGTGGAGTCCTGGGACCGCGACCTGACCGCGCTGCTCGGCGAGCTGGAGCGCTCGCGCCGGAGCGTTCGGGAGGTGCCGTTGCCGGCCGCGCTGTCCGCGACCCAGCTGATGCGGCTGGCCGCCGACCCGGACGGCTTCGCGCACGACCTGGCCCGGCCGATGCCACGCCCGCCGCAGCCGGCCGCCCGCCGGGGCACCCGCTTCCACGCCTGGGTGCAGTCGCGGATCGAGCCGCTGCTGCTGCTCGGGCCGGGCGCGCTGCCCGGCGCGGACGACGACGGCATCGAGGACGAGCAGGACCTGGAGCGGCTCAAGGAGGCGTTCCTGCGCGGCCCGTACGCGCACCGCACGCCGCACCGGGTCGAGGCGCCGTTCCAGCTGGTGCTGGCGGGACGGGCGGTGCGCGGCCGGATCGACGCCGTCTACCGGGAGGGTGACGGCGGGTCGGAATCCGGCGGCGCGTCACGCTACGAGGTGGTGGACTGGAAGACGCACCGCGAGGAGACCGCCGATCCGCTCCAGCTCGCGGTCTACCGGCTCGCCTGGGCCGAGCAGGCGGGCGTCGATCCGGAGCAGGTCACGGCCTCGTTCCTGTACGTGCGCAGCGGCCGGGTCGAAACACCGGCCCGACTTCCTGGCCGAAAAGAGTTGGAACGGCTCCTGATCGGGAACAGTGAAGAATGAGTCACGGAGAGCATCCAGGTCATCACGACGCCTGCGCAAACCTGTGCGTCGTGCACGTTTCGTGCCTATTGTGGGGTCGGTAACCGGTCAACCCCCGTACTCCGGCCGCCAGCGAGGCCCGCATTCCCCAACCCTCAGTCATCACCGCAGGTGCCCACGGGCATCGGCGCCTTCTGCTGGAGAGACCGAAGTTGAGCGCGACCGGATGGATCAGAGAGCGGTTCGCCGGGCCGACCCCGGGGGCCGCTCCGGGCGCGACGGGCACCTGGCCGAGGACGGCGCTCACGCTGCCGGTCCTCGGCATGGTGCTGGTCGTCGTCCTCGACTACTTCACCGACGCGGCGGTCACCGTCGAGCCCGCCCTCACCGCCGTTCCCGCGCTGGCCGCCGTGGTCAGCCGCCGCACCTGGTACCCGCTCGCCATCGGCGCCTGCACCGAGGCGGCGGCCTTCCTGATGGCCTTCCACAACGACGTGCTCGGCGAGTCCGTGCACAGCGCCACCGTCTTCGCGATCGTCCTGGTCGCCGCGATCGGCTGGGTGAGCGCCACCCTGCGGCTGCGTCAGGAGAAGCTGCTCGCCGATGCCCAGCTGGTCGCCTCGATCGCCCGCCGGGTGCTGCTGCGCCCGGTGCCCGAGCGGGTCGGCACCGTCCGCGCCGCCGTCCACTACGAGGCCGCCGCCGCGCACGCCAGGATCGGCGGCGACCTCTACGAGGTGGTCAACACCCGGCACGGCGTGCGGGCCGTGGTCGGGGACGTGCGCGGCAAGGGCCTCGGCGCGGTGGAGACCGCCGCCGCGGTGCTCGGCGCCTTCCGCGAGGCCGCCCACCAGGAGCCCGAGCTGGACCGGGTGGCCGGCTGGCTGGCCGTCAGCCTCGACCGGGCCCTGCACGAGAACGACCACCCCGGGGTGGAGGAGGAGTTCGTCACCCTGGTGATGATCGGCCTGCGCCCGGACGGCACCGCCGAGATCGTCAACTGCGGCCACCCCGCCCCGCTGCTGCTGCGCGGAGCCGAGGCCGCGCTGCCGCTCGAACTCCCCGAGACCGTGCCGCCGCTGGGCGTCCTCGACCCGGCCGACGTGCGGCCCCCGGTGCAGCGGCTGCCGCTGCGCCAGGGCGACCGGGTGCTGCTCTTCACCGACGGCGTGATCGAGGCCCGCAACCGGGCCGGAGAGTTCTACCCGCTCGCCGAGCGCCTCCCGTCCTGCGCCGACGGCCACCCGGTGGACGTGCTGCGCCGGCTGCACGAGGACGTGGTCCGTCACGTCGGGCGCCAGCTCGGCGACGACGCGGCGATGCTGATGCTGCAGTACGACCCTCTGGGGCCCGGGCCCCATACGGCCCAGGCCCAGGTCCCGCACCAGAGCGGTCAGCTGACGCACCGGTAGGCCGTTCGACCGGCTCCCCGGGAGCCGTCAGAGCGACACCTCGACCACCAGCGGGCGGTGGTCGGACACCCCGGTGCGCGGGGCCCCGGCCGGGCCGACGGCCGTCCGGGGCACGCCGATCGCCAGGACGTGGTCGAACTGCACCGCCGGCTTGTGCGAGGGGTACGTGGGCGTGCGCGCCAGGTCGTACCAGCCCTGCAGCCGGGCCCGGGGCTCGCGCACCCGGCGGCGGCGGGCCTCGGCGAGCCGGGGCCTGGTCCGCCGGGCGGTGCGCAGCTCGCGGACCTTCACCCGGGGCGTGGTGCGGTCCAGCGCGGTCGCCGAGCCCAGGACCGTCCGCGGCACCGCGCCGATCAGGTTGAAGTCGCCCAGCACCAGGTAGGGCTGCGGCAGGTCGGCGATCCAGCGGCGGATCGCGGCCAGCTGCGCGATGTTCCAGCCGGGGACGAAGGACAGGTGCGCCGCCACCACGGTGAACGGCCCGTGCGCGCCCTCCAGCACGGCGGCCAGCGCCGCCCGGGGCTCGTCCGGCACGGGCGTCAGCCCGCGCCGCCCGGCCACCCGCAGCGGCAGCCCGAACGGCGCCGGGGCGAACCGGCGGGCCCGCCAGTGCCGCACCGGCAGCCGGGTGAGCAGAGCCGTCCCGTACGAGGGCAGGTCGGCGGCGCTGCCGATCTCGGCCGGGCCGTACACCTGCAGTCCGCTCACCGAGGGGTCGGTGATCCAGCCGGCCACCGGCGCGGGGCGGCCGTGCAGCGCGGCGGCGAAGCGCCAGTCGGCGGCGCCCATCGCCTTGGCGGCCACGGCGGCCTGGTCGGTGTCGCCGGAGCGCTCCTGGTGGCGGTCGACCTCCTGGAGGGCCAGGACGTCGGCGTCCAGGGCGGCGATCGCGTCGGCCAGCGGGTCCCCGGCGTCGGGCGGGAAGGGGGCCGGGCTGCCGTCCGCGGCGAGCGGCTGACCGTGCAACAGGTTGAAGGTGGCGATGCGCAACTGGCTCACACCGCACGACGGTACCCGTTCGGCGGTGGTTCCCGGGGGCGGGAGTACGGCCGGGAGGGGGCCGGAAGGGCAACGCGGGGGGTCGCGGCTTGACCCTCGGGGCATACCCGGTATACATACTCGGTATGTCCATCCGCCACGGTCTTCTCGCCCTGCTCGACCAGGGCCCCCGCTACGGCTACCAGCTGCGCACCGAGTTCGAGGCCCGCACCGGCTCGACCTGGCCGCTCAACGTCGGGCAGGTGTACACCACGCTGGCACGCCTGGACCGCGACGGCCTGGTGAGCCCGGCCGGCGAGGACGCCGAGGGCCACCAGTTCTACGAGATCACCTCGGAGGGACGCGCGGAACTGCGTGCCTGGTTCGACACCCCGGTGCCCCGGACCAACCCGCCGCGCGACGAGCTGGCGATCAAGCTGGCGATGGCGGTCACCGTCCCCGGGGTGGACGTGCCCGCCGTCGTCCAGGGCCAGCGCCGGCACAGCATCAAGGCGCTCCAGGACTACACCCGGCTCAAGGGCCGCGCGCTCGCCGGGGAGCCCCGGTCCGGCGCCGCCCGCACCGGTGACGCCGGCTCCGACCTCGCCTGGCTGCTCGTCCTGGAGCAGCTGATCTTCCAGACCGAGGCGGAGATCCGCTGGCTCGACCACTGCGAGACCCGGCTCGCCCAGCAGGCCGAGATCGACCAGGCCCGCGCCGCCGAGGCCCGTGCCGCGGGCGGGACCGCCGGGGACGCCCCCAAGGGCAAAGGCGTCGGACGGCTGACCCGCCGCCGCTCCCGGGCCTGAGACCCGGACCAGAACCACGACCGAGGCTCCCCGCGAGCCCGAGAACAGCAGGGGGAAGTGTGACCGACACCGATCCGACCAGGGGCGACACGCCGACGGTGCTCCACCTGGAGAACGTCACCCGGGTCCACGGGCAGGGCGCCAACGAGGTGCACGCGCTGCGCGGGATCGACCTGAAGGTGCGTCCGGGCGAGTTCGTCGCCGTCATGGGCCCCTCCGGCTCCGGCAAGTCCACCCTGCTCACCCTCGCGGGCGGCCTGGACACCCCGACCACCGGCCGGGTGCTCGTCGAGGGCGTCGCGCTCGGCGGACTGAACCGCAGGAAGCTCGCCGAGGTGCGCCGCCGCTCCATCGGCTACGTGTTCCAGGACTACAACCTGATACCCGCGCTCACCGCCGCCGAGAACATCTCGCTGCCCCGCGAGCTGGACGGCCTCTCCGGCCGCGCCGCCCGCCGCGAGGCGATCGCCGCCCTGGAGGAGCTCGGCATCCCCGAGCTCGCCGACCGGTTCCCCGACGACATGTCCGGCGGCCAGCAGCAGCGCGTGGCCATCGCCCGCGCCCTGATCGGCGACCGCCGGTTGGTCCTCGCCGACGAGCCCACCGGCGCCCTCGACTCCACCACCGGCGAGGCCGTCCTCGCCGTCCTGCGCGCCCGCTGCGACGCCGGCGCCGCCGCCATGATGGTCACCCACGAGGCCCGGCACGCCGCCTGGGCCGACCGCGTGGTCTTCCTGCGCGACGGCCGCATGGTCGACGAGAGCGCCAGCCAGGACGCCGCCAGCCTGCTCGTCACCGCCGCCACCAACAGCGTGAAGGGCCCGGTGGAGAGGTGAAGCTCAGCGCCTGGCGGGTCGCCCTGCGCATCGCCCGCCGTGACGCCCTGCGCGCCAAGGGCCGCAGCGCCCTGGTGGTCGCGATGGTCGCCCTGCCCGTCCTCGGCGTGGCGGGCGCCGACATCTTCTACCGCAGCGGCGAGCTCGACGCCGACGAGAAGGTGGTCCGCACGATGGGCCGCGCCGACGCGGAGATCCGGATGCTCGAGCAGGGCACCGTCGTCCTGCAGGCGCCCGACCCCGAGGAGGGCGTCCGGACCGGGTCCGGCGAGCGCACCTCCTCCCGGGCGTCCGGCGCCGCCCCGCAGACCGGCCCCGCCGAGCCGGCCAAGCCCACCGCCGAGCAGCGCCGCAGCCTGGACACCGCGCCCGAGAAGCTGCTGCGGGAACTGCTGCCGCCCGGCACCGTCCTCCTCCCGCTGCGCGAGGGCCCGTACGTGCCCACCAGCAGCGCCCAGGGCCTGCTGCAGAGCCGGACCTCCGAGGCGGACCTCACCGACCCCGTCTGGCGCGGCCGGATCGACCTGGTCGGCGGCCGCGCGCCCGCGGCCGACCACGAGATCGCCGTCACCCGCGAGTTCCTGGACCGCGCCGGGCTGCGCGTCGGCGACCGCACCTCGCCGCGCGGCCTGGAGGCGAAGCCGTACACCATCACCGGCGTCGTCGAGTACCCCGGTGACCTGCGCGCCGTCATGATGGTCGCCCGCCCCGGCGAGCTGCTCGACGCGCTGGCCGCGCTGCCCGGCGCCAACAGGTCCGGCCCGCGCCCCGACGGCGAGCAGGGCCACTGGGTGGTCAAGCTGCCCGGCGGCGCCGGGCTCGCCTGGACCAAGGTGACCGAGCTCAACAAGTACGGCTTCACCGCCGCCTCCCGCGCCGTCCTGCTGGACCCGCCGGCCCGCTCCGACGTGCCCTTCTACGTCAAGGAGGACCAGGAGGGCGGCGGACCCCGGGTCGACTACCTCGACCAGACCGCCGTGGTCATCCTGGCCACCGTGGCCGGCATGGCCCTGCTGGAGATCGTGCTGCTGGCGGGCCCCGCCTTCGCCGTCGGGGCCCGGCGCTCCCGGCGCCAGCTCGGCCTGATGGCGGCCGGCGGCGGCGACCGTTCCCACATCCGCGCGGTCGTCCTCGGCGGCGGCGTGGTGCTCGGCGTCACCGGCGCCGTGGTCGGCCTGGTCGCCGCGATCGGCCTGGTCGCGCTGACCCGCACCAAGGCCGAGGAGTACGCCGGGGTACGCTTCGGCCACTTCGACCTGCAGCCGCTGGACCTGTTCGGCGTCCTGCTGATCGGGCTGGTCACCGGCCTGCTCGCCGCCGTCGTCCCGGCCGTCCAGGCCTCCCGGCAGGACGTCGTCGCCGCGCTCACCGGGCGCGACTCGGTCAAGCCGCCGAGCCGCCGGCTCGCGCTGGGCGGCCTGCTGACGCTGGCCGCCGGCGCGGCGATCGCCCTGCTCGGCGCCACCAGCGGCTTCGGCGGCCGCAGCCTCGCCGTCCTCGGCGGCTCCGCCCTCGCGGAGCTCGGCATGGTCGTCCTGACCCCGTTCCTGGTCGGCCTCTTCGGGAAGCTCGGCCGCTGGCTGCCGCTCGGCCCGCGCCTGGCGCTGCGCGACTCGGTCCGCCACCGCGGCCGCACCGCGCCCGCCGTCGCCGCCGTGATGGCCGCCGTGGCCGGCTCGGTCGCGGTCGGCGTCTACGGCGCCAGCAGCGACGAGCAGTCCCGCCGCGAGTACGTCGCCTCGGGACCGGCCGGCGCGGTCCTGCTCGGCGCCGGCTGGGGAGCCGGCGAGGACGGCAAGCTGCTGCCGCAGATGCGCTCCGCGGTCGAGACCAACATGCCCGGCCTCGGTGCCCGCGCCGACATCCGGAAGGTCGCCTACCCGGAGGGCTGCCGGATCGGCGACTGCGCCTACATCGAGCTCGCCCTGCCCGTCGACCAGCGCTGCCCCGCGTGGGACGACGAGAGGCCCGGCGGCGGACCGCAGCTGACCGCGGCCGAGCGCGAGCGGATCCTGCGCGAGGACAAGCGCTGCCGGGAGACCGTCAGCTTCCGCAGCAACGGCTTCTCCTCGCTGGTGGTCAGCGACGCGACCGTGCTGCGCAACCTGTTCGGCGCCACCGACCCGGCCGCCGCCCAGGCGCTGGCGGCGGGCAAGGTGGTGGTCTTCGACCAGCGCTACGTCAAGGACGGCAAGCTCCTGCTGCAGTTCAACGAGCCGAACCACCCGTCCGCCGCGCCCTCCCAGCCGGGGCCGCCGCCGCAGCCCAAGGAGGTGCCGGTCGACGCCGTCTTCGTCCCGGCCGCGGCGCCGGCCGCCGGGCAGGGCGTGCTGACCCAGGAGACCGCGCGCCGGCTCGGGCTGGCCACCGTCGACTCCGGCTCGGTCTGGCTGCCCGAGAGCATGCCCGGCGACGTGGCCGAGCAGAAGGCCTCGGGCGCGGTGAACAAGATCGCCGACTACTCGCACTTCGAGGTCGAGCGGGGCTTCCGTCCCGCGAACGACCTGATCTCGCTCGGCCTGACCGGCTTCGCCGCCCTGGTCGCGCTCGGCGCGGCCGGCATCGCCACCGGGCTCGCCGCCGCCGACTCGCAGCGCGACCTGACCACCCTCGCGGCGGTCGGCGCCGCCCCGCGGATCCGGCGCACCCTCTCCGGGTTCCAGTGCGGGGTGATCGCGGCGATGGGCGCGATCCTCGGCACGGTCTGCGGGCTGGTGCCGGCGGTGGCGCTGCGCAAGGTCGAGGGCAACCAGATCCCCTACGGCGGGATGAGCCCGGAGGAGGCCGTCGACCGGACGGTGGTGGTCTTCCCGTGGCTGACCATGGGGCTGACCGTGGTGGTCCTGCCGCTGGTCGCGGTGGCGCTGGCCACCCTGCTCACCCGCTCGCGGATCTCCCTGCTGCGCCGGTCCTGACCGGCCGTCCGGCAGCCCGCCCGGTAGCCCACGCACCCGCGCCGGCACCCCGCCCGGCCGCCCGTCACGGCGGCCGGGCCCGTCACCCCCGTCCGGCTCGTAGGGCGGGGGTGACGGACGTTACAGGCCGCCGGGCGACCAGCGGACGGACGGCCGGGGCGGACACCCGCACGGGCGAACTAAAGTCGTCCGTATGACGAGAACTCCGGACAGCGTCGTCCGCTCCTTCATCGACCAGCACCAGGCCGCCTTCCTGGCCGACCTCTCCGACTGGCTCGGCATCCCGTCCGTCTCCGCCGACCCGGACCGGGCCGGCGACGTCCGCCGCTCCGCCGAGTGGCTGGCCGCGAAGCTGCGCGACACCGGGTTCCCGGTGGCCGAGGTCTGGGAGACCGACGGCCTGCCGGCGGTGTTCGCCGAGTGGCCCTCCGGGGACTCGTCCGCCCCGACCGTCCTGGTCTACGGGCACCACGACGTGCAGCCCGCCGCCAAGGAGGACGGCTGGGCGACCGACCCGTTCGAGCCCACCGTGATCGGGAAGCAGCTGTTCGCGCGCGGCGCGGCGGACGACAAGGGCCAGGTGTTCTTCCACACCCTGGGCGTGCGCGCCCACCTGGCCGCCACCGGCCGGACCGCTCCGGCGGTCAACCTGAAGCTGCTGGTCGAGGGCGAGGAGGAGTCCGGCTCGCCGCACTTCGCCGACCTGGTCCGCCGCGAGGCCGAGCGGCTGGCCGCCGATGTGGTGATCATCTCGGACACCGGGATGTGGTCCGAGACCACCCCGACCGTCTGCACCGGCATGCGCGGCCTGGCCGACGCCCAGATCGACCTGTTCGGCCCGGACACCGACATCCACTCGGGCTCCTTCGGCGGCGCGGTGCCCAACCCGGCCGCGGTGGCCGCCGAGCTGGCCGCCGGCCTGCACGACGCCGACCGCAGGGTCGCGATCCCGGGCTTCTACGACGGCGTGGTCGAGCTGACCGAGCGCGAGCGGGAGCTCTTCGCCGAGCTGCCCTTCGACGAGGAGCAGTGGCTGCGGGTCGCCAAGTCGTACGGCACCCGCGGCGAGGCCGGCTACTCCACCCTGGAGCGGATCTGGGCCCGGCCGACCGCCGAGGTCAACGGCATCTGGGGCGGCTACACCGGCCCGGGCGGCAAGACGATCGTGCCGTCCTCCGGGCACCTCAAGCTCTCCTTCCGGCTGGTCGCCGGCCAGGAGGTGGAGAAGGTCCGCGAGGCCGTCCGCACCTGGGTCGCCGAGCGGGTGCCCGAGGGCATCCGGTACGAGCTGGTCTTCCCGGGCGCCACCCGGCCGTGCCTGACCCCGCTGGACCACCCGGCGCTGCAGTCCACCGTCCGGGCGATGGGACGGGCCTTCGGGCAGCGGATCCTGTTCACCCGTGAGGGCGGTTCCGGGCCCGCCGCCGACCTGCAGGACGTGCTCGGCGCGCCGGTGCTCTTCCTGGGCATCTCGGTGCCCTCGGACGGCTGGCACTCGGTGAACGAGAAGGTGGAGCTGGACCTGCTCGCCAAGGGCGTCGAGACCGCCGCCTACCTGTGGGGCGACCTGGCGGACAACTGGCGGCCCGACGGCGACGGCCGGGGTGTCTGAGACCGCCCGGCCGGGCCCGCAGAATCACCGGACGACTCATCACGTGGGGATGGAAAGTTGAGCACCGTGCCTGAGACCGAACACCCGCCGCTCCTGGCGCTGGCGCGGGCCGGGGTGGACCGGGCGGCCCACCACCGCTTCGACGAGCCCTGGCTGGCCGCCGCCTGGAGCCACCCGACGACCAAGGTGCTGCCGATCGCCGGCGGCGAGGTCTTCGTGGTGGACACCGCGGAGGGCACCGAGCTGGTGCTGCTGCCCTCGTTCGAGGCGCCGCAGACCGGCGACCGCTTCTTCCTCGGCACCGACGAGGACGGCGTCTCGTACTTCGCGCTGGCCGGCGAGAGCCTGCCGGGCCGGCTGGACGGCGACGCCCGTCCGGCCGGGCTGCGCGAGGTCGGCGCGCTGCTGTCGGACCGCGACGCCGGGCTGCTGGTGCACGCGGTGGCCCTGGAGCACTGGCACCGGCTGCACAGCTTCTGCTCGCGCTGCGGCCACCCGACCGAGAAGGCCGGCGCCGGGCACGTGCGGCGCTGCACCTCCTGCGCGGCCGAGCACTACCCGCGGACCGACCCCGCGGTGATCATGATGATCACCGACGAGGAGGACCGCTGCCTGCTGGGCCGTCAGGCGCTCTGGCCGGAGGGCCGCTGGTCGACCCTGGCCGGCTTCGTGGAGCCGGGCGAGTCGATCGAGCAGGCGGTGGCCCGCGAGGTGTTCGAGGAGGCGGGCGTCCGCGTGGCCGGGGTCAGCTACGTGGCCAGCCAGCCGTGGCCGTTCCCGTCCAGCCTGATGCTGGGCTTCATCGGGAAGGCCGCCCCGGACGGGACGGCGATCACGGTGGACGGCGAGGAGCTGGCCGAGGCGCGCTGGTTCTCCCGCGAGGAGCTGAGGGCAGGGATGGCGGCCGGGGAGATCCTGCCGCCGTCGGGGATTTCGATCGCCCGCCATCTGGTCGAACTCTGGTACGGGGAACCGCTGCCGTCGGCGGCGCGCTGGTAATCCCGCGCGCCGGGCGGGTCGGGTCGAACGGGGGCGCACAGCCTGGTGCTGTGCGCCCCCGGTTTTATTTGCGCGCCGGTATGTTCGTGTCCGTAGCGGCCTTGGGCGGGGCGGTCGGTGGATATCCGGAATCCGGCATCACCGTTCCCGGACGACATTGCCGCAAACGCCTGAAACGGTGTCATCGCGCTCGCTACATTCACTCGGGTGACAATCCCACGGGGCACCGCCCAATCCCCCAAATACCAGCGCCTCGCGGCCGACCTGCGCCGGCGGATCAGCGAGGGCGAGTTCACCGCGGCCGCGGCCCTGCCGGTCGAGAGCGAACTGGAACGGCAGTACGGGGTCGCCCGCAACACCGTGCGGCTCGCGGTCGACGTCCTGGTCAACGAGGGCCGGCTGGTCCGGCTCCAGGGCAAGGGCACCTACCTGCGGGAGCACCCGGTCCTGGACCACCGCGCGTACGGCCCGACCCAGCCGGCCGGAGCGCGCGACTGCCTGGCCGTGCCCACCGCCGTCTACCACGGCGAGGCGGCCGACGCCGGGCGGGAGCTCACCGCCGACTTCGAGATGATGATCGTCCGGGCCCGGGTGGACATCGCCGAGCGCCTCGGGCTGCGGCCCGGCGAGGCCATCGTGGTCCGCCGCCAGCTGCGGCTGCTCGACCGCGAGCCGTACTCGATCGAGGAGAGCCACTACCGGGCCGGGCTGGCCGCCGGCACCCCGCTGATGGAGCCGGACCAGATCGACGGCGGGGACGAGGCCGTGCTCGCCGCGCTCGGCCGCACCGAGATCGGGGCCGTCGACCACCTGGTCGCCCGGATGCCCGGGCCGGAGGAGGCCCAGTGGTTCCAGGGCGGGCCCGGCGTGCCGCTGATGGTGCAGACCCGGGTCACCTACGACCGGCGCGGGCCCGTCCGGGTCATCGAGACGCGCTACTCGGGCGACCGCAGCAGGCTGGTCTACGGCGTCGGCGACCTCGCCGCGCGGGCCATGCTGCCCGCCCCCGCCGGGCCGGTCGACCCGGCGCCGGCCGGGGCGCAGTGACCGGCGCCCCGGCCCCGCACGGGGGCCGGCGCGCCGGGCGGCGCGCGGTCAGGCCGCGGCCAGGGCCTTCTTCACCTGGAGCAGGCTCGGGTTGGTCATCACGACCCGCTCGCCGCCGCCCACCGGGGTGACCAGCACGGTCGGCACGGTCTGGTTGCCGTTGTTCACCGACTCGACGAAGGACGCCGAGGCCGGGTCCTCCTCGATGTTGATCTCGGTGTAGCCGATGCCCTCGCGGTCCAGCTGGCTCTTGAGCCGGTTGCAGTAACCGCACCAGGTCGTGCTGTACATCGTGACGCTGCCGGACATCGAGGAGACTCCTTCGGGTTGGGGACGGGCGTCGGTCAGAGCGGAGAACGCGCGGCGTGCTCCGGTCATTCCGCGCGGTGACCACCGGGGGCCGGATCCGTGCCCGGACGCGGTGGTGCGTGTGGTGATGATCCTCCGGTCCTACCGGGCCTGTGGACAACCCCGCCCCGGTTGTCCCACCGGGCTGAGAGGATGGAACGCATGCAGGAAGACCTCTTGAGCGGCGGCCCGTACGACGACCCCGGGGCCGACGGGTACGGCGCGTCCGGCCCCGACGCCGTCCTCGCCGGGCTCGACCCCGAGCAGCGGGCCGTCGCCACCGCCCTGCACGGCCCCGTCTGCGTCCTCGCCGGCGCCGGCACCGGCAAGACCCGCGCCATCACCCACCGGATCGCCTACGGCGTGCGCAGCGGCGTCTACCAGCCCCAGCAGGTCCTCGCGGTCACCTTCACCGCCCGCGCCGCCGGCGAGATGCGCGGACGGCTGCGCCAGCTCGGCGCCGACGGCGTCCAGGCCCGGACCTTCCACTCCGCCGCCCTGCGCCAGCTCCAGTACTTCTGGCCGCGCGCCGTCGGCGGCGCCGTGCCCCGGCTGCTCGAACGCAAGGTCCAGCTGGTCGCCGAGGCCGCCGGCCGCTGCGGGCTGCGCGTCCAGCGCACCGAGCTGCGCGACCTCACCGCCGAGATCGAGTGGTGCAAGGTCACCCAGATCGGCCCCGAGGACTACCCGACCGCCGTGGTCAAGACCGGCCGCGAGGCCCCCCGCGACCCGGCCGAGATCGCCCGCGTCTACCGGGTCTACGAGGAGACCAAGAGCGACCGCGGCGTCATCGACTTCGAGGACGTCCTGCTGCTCACCGCCGCGATCCTGGAGGACCGCCCGGAGATCGCCGACCAGGTCCGCGCCCAGTACCGGCACTTCACCGTCGACGAGTACCAGGACGTCTCCCCGCTCCAGCAGCGGCTGCTCGACCGGTGGACCGGCCCCGGCGCCGGCAGCCTCTGCGTGGTCGGCGACGCCAGCCAGACCATCTACTCCTTCACCGGCGCCACCCCCGACTACCTGCTGAACTTCCGCACCCGCCACCCCGAGGCGACGGTGGTCAAGCTGGTCCGCGACTACCGCTCCACCCCGCAGGTCGTCCACCTCGCCAACGGGCTGCTCGCCCAGGCCCGCGGCGAGGCCGCCCGGCACCGCCTCGAACTCGTCTCCCAGCGCGAGGCCGGCCCCGAGCCGGTCTACGCCGAGTACGAGGACGAGCCCACCGAGGCGGAGACCACCGCGCGCAAGGTCAGGGAACTGCTCGCGGCCGGCGTGCGGGCCAGCGAGATCGCCGTGCTGTTCCGCACCAACGGCCAGTCCGAGGTCTACGAGCAGGCCCTCGCCGACCTGGGCGTGTCCTACCAGCTGAAGGGCGCCGAGCGGTTCTTCGAGCGGCCCGAGGTCCGGGACGCCGGCGTGCTGCTGCGCGGCGCCGCCCGGGCCGGCGACGACCCGCTCACCGGGGGCGCGCCGGGCCTGGCCGAGCAGGTCCGCGCGGTGCTCGCCACCCGCGGCTTCACCGCCGAGCCGCCGGCCGGCTCCGGGGCCGTCCGCGAGCGCTGGGAGTCGCTGGCCGCGCTCGTCCGGCTCGCCGAGGAGTTCGAGGCCGCCCGTGCCGCCGCCGGGCAGGGCGCCGACCTGGCCGCGTACGTCGCCGAGCTCGACGCCCGCGCCGCCGCCCAGCACGCCCCCGCCGTCGAGGGCGTCACCCTCGCCTCGCTGCACGCCGCCAAGGGCCTGGAGTGGGACGCCGTCTTCCTGGTCGGCCTCACCGAGGGCACCCTGCCGATCATCTACGCCAAGACCGACGAGCAGATCGAGGAGGAGCGCCGGCTCCTCTACGTCGGCGTCACCCGGGCCCGCCGGCACCTGTCGCTCTCCTGGGCGCTCTCCCGCTCCCCGGGCGGCCGGGCCAGCCGGCGGCCCACCCGCTTCCTGGACGGCCTGCGGCCGAACTCCGGCGCGCCCGGCGCGCGTGCCGGGTCCCGGGGCGGGCGGGGGGGCGTCGAGCCCGGCGAGCGCTCGGCCGCGCGGCGGGTCCGCGGGCCGGTCAAGTGCCGGGTCTGCGACCGCGTCCTCACCGAGGCCGTGGAGCGCAAGCTGCGCCGCTGCGAGAGCTGCCCGTCCACCATGGACGAGGGCCTGTACGAGCGGCTGCGCGAGTGGCGGGCCCGGCAGGCGAAGAAGCAGGGCGCCCCGGCGTACGTGGTCTTCACCGACGCCACCCTGATGGCGATCGCCGAGGACGTCCCCGGGAGCCGGCAGGAGTTGGCGGTCATCTCCGGGGTCGGCGCGATGAAGCTGGACAAATACGGTGCCGCCGTGCTCTCGTTGTGCGCGGGGGAAGAACCCGAGGAGGACTCGGCCGACGTCACGGACGACGAGCCGGGCGAACCGGCGTGAGCCGGCCCGGGGTGCGTCGGCAGGGCGTGTCCGAACCCGCCGTGGAGCTGTCGCGGAGGCCCTGGGGGCCTCGCCGGGAACTCGCCGGGAAAAATAGTTTGCGCGCCGTACCGGGAGCGCAATAGCCTGCCGGAGCGGTCAAGGGGACGCGATCGCACGGGGTGACGCCTGTGCCGTGCCTTCCTGCACCCGCCCACGGTTTTGCCTGCTTCACCAGCTTCACCCAGCAGCACCGAGACAGACATCCGAACAGTTCGGAGCCCGGGAGACCAGGCTCCGCGAGACGCCGAGAGGAGGCGAAGACAGTGGAAACCTTCATGATCACCAAAGTGACCGGTCAGACCGTCGACGCTGCCTCCCTGCGTGCCGCCCGCCTGCGGGCCCTCGCGATGCTGGGCGGAACCGGTCTGGGTCTCGACGCCACCGGTGTCTCCGTCGTCCCCGCCGCCGCCGGCGGCAGTGACCGTGTTGTCAGTGGTCTTGGCAACACTGTCGTCTGCCTGGCGGATATCACGGGCGGCATCGAAGGCACCCGTGTCGAGACCGGTCTGTCCCGTGACTGGGCCCACGTCGCCACGTCGCGCTCCCTGCGTGACGAGCGACCGACCCAGGCACCGAAGGCAGTAGTGGCAGCCGCCGAGCATGGCGGATATGCGCAGGTCATCGGTGCCGGAAACGCCCCGAAGCAGGACGAGCAGCAGATCAACCAGGCCATGGCCGCCTTTATGGGCGCCTCGGCCATCCGGATGCGGGCCTTCCGCGGGCCTGAACCCTGGAGAGAACAAACCTGAGCAACCCTCAGGTCTGAGCCTCCAGGGCCGCGGAACCCCGTCCACCGGGATCCGCGGCCCTTCTGTTTTGTCCGGTACGAGAAAGACCACCCAGGCCCCCCGGGGCCTCCGGCCCAGCCCCACCAGTCAGCTGAGCCGGACCCACTGAGAAGACGAGGAAGACGACCAAGTGTCCACGGTCATCACACCGCCCACCCCGTCCGTACCGCTGACAAGCCAGACCACCAAGGCCGACCAGGCCGACCCCCCGGAGGTTTCCCCTATGCAGCTCACCTCGATCGAGTCCGCCGAGGCGCTCGGCCTGCCCATCCCGTGCCGTGCCTTCGACCCCGAGGTCTTCTTCGCCGAGACGCCGGCCGACGTCGAGTACGCCAAGTCCCTCTGCGGCACCTGCCCGGTCAAGGACGCCTGTCTGACCGGCGCCCTGGAGCGGCGTGAGCCGTGGGGCGTCTGGGGTGGCGAGCTGTTCGTCCAGGGTGTCGTCGTGGCCCGCAAGCGGCCCCGTGGCCGCCCGCGCAAGACCGAGGTCGTCGCGTGACCTCCGGTCCGCTCGGAGCCGAGGCCGTCCGCCGGGGAGAGCAGCCCCCTCAGGACAGCGCCCTGCGCCGCTCCGTGCGACTCGCCGCCGCCAAGGCCGACGCGGCCCTGGCCAGCCACACCGCCCACCGTCCGACGACGCACCACGAGCAGGACCACGACATGACCGCCGCCGCCATCGATTCCGCCGCCCGCTCCGAGCAGTACACCGAACTTCAGATCCAGAACAGGACCCTTGAGATGCAACTCCTCCACGAATCCCTGGCCCGTGCGCATATGCAAGAGCGCTTGCACGAGGCCGAGCACGAACGCCTGGTCACCCGGGTCGTCCGCGCGCGCAGGCTCCGGCTGAAGGCCGAGCGGGCGTCGCTGCGGGCCCGCAAGGCCCTGGCCGTCGCGCTGATGTGACGTGCCGCCGTGGTGCCGGTGACCGGTGCCACCGTTCGTAGGACCCCCGTCGTGCCGCAGGCCGCCCCCCGAGTCCGGGGAGCGGCCTGCGGCCGTTGCGGGGGCCGGGCACGAGAGCTGCGGGGCCCTTCGGGTGTCAGCGCTTGTCGTCGAAGCCCGGGAGCCAGTCCAGCATCTCGGCGCGGAACGGCGCCTTGGCGCCCAGCTGGCACAGCACCCCGATGGTGCTCAGCGTCACCCGGTGGATCAGCAGGTACGCCGGCGGCAGGTTCAGCTGCTTGCCCAGGTTGTAGGCGGGCGAGCGCGGGTCGGCGATCCGGGCCGCCTGCGACCGCATCCAGCCGCGGGTGAAGTGGAAGGTGTCCACCGCGGCCGGCTCGATGATCGGCAGCAGGTAGTCCAGCACCGCGTCCGGGTCCAGCGCGATCGAGGGCTTCACGAAGCCCTCCTCCCGCAGCATCTCCAGCACCCCGGCCGCGTCGCCGGCCAGCGCCATCCGCAGCGAGTTCCCGATCGGGGCCGGCAGCCCGTCCGGCAGCCGGTCGACCGTGCCGAAGTCCATGACCCCCAGCCGCCACCCGGCCGCCGGGCCGTCGTCCTTCAGCAGCCGGAAGTTGCCCGGGTGCGGGTCGGCGTGCAGCAGCCCCGTCCGGGACGGCCCGGCGAACAGGAACCGCGCCAGCAGCTGCCCCGCCCGGTCCCGCTCCTCCTGCGTCCCGTCGGCGATCACCTCGGCCAGCGGCGTGCCGTCCATCCACTCGGTCACCAGCACCTGGTCGGCCTGCGCCACCACCCGCGGCACCACGATGTCCGGGTCGTCCGCGAACTCCTCCGCGTGCCGGCGCTGGGCCTGCGCCTCCAGCTCGTAGTCCAGCTCCTCCGCCACCCGCTCCCGCAGCTCGGCGATCAGCGGCTTGATGTCCAGCCCCGGGATCAGCGGCCCGAGCAGCCAGGCCACCCGGCTCAGCTGCGACAGGTCCGCCAGCAGCGCGTCGCCCGCGCCCGGGTACTGCACCTTCACCGCGACCCGGCGCCCGTCGTGCCAGACCGCCCGGTGCACCTGCCCGATCGAGGCCGCCGCGGCCGGCCGGTCGTCGAAGCTCTCGAAGCGCTCCCGCCAGTCCTTGCCCAGCCGTTGCTCCAGCGCGGAGTGCACCTTCGCGGCGGGCATCGGCGGCGCGGCGTCCTGGAGCTTGGTCAGCGCCGCCCGGTACGGCCCGGCGACCTCCTCCGGCAGCGCGGCCTCGAAGACGGACAGCACCTGCCCGAACTTCATCGCCCCGCCCTTGAGCTCGCCGAGCACCTTGAACAGCTGGTCGGCGGTCGCCTGCTGGAGCTCGGCGGTCACCACCTCCGCCGACCGCCCGCCGATCCGCCGGCCCAGCCCCAGCGTGGCCCGCCCGGCGATCCCCAGCGGCAGCGCGGCCAGCCTCGCCGTACGGGTCACTGCCTTGCGCGGAAGATCGCTCACCCGGGCCTCCCAGTCAGTCGGACGGCGCAGTGCGCCGTGACGCGATGACGCCATTGTGCCCGGTCCCGGCGCGGGCCCCGGCCGCATTTCCCGGCCCGGGGCCGTGGGCTCCAGGCCTGGAGGCCGGTGCGCGACGGGTGTGCGGGCGAGGTGGGGACGGTTCGCGGGTGGTTCGCGGGTGGTCTGCGGGGCGATGGCGATGGTGTGACGTGGATCACGTCGTTGTGGGCGATGATTTCCGGGCGGAGCGGAGGTCTTCATCTCCGTAACCCCGGAACAGCAACGAGGAGCGATTCCCATGCGCGTGGTGGTGTGCGAGTTCATCAGCCTGGACGGCGTCGTGCAGGCCCCCGGCGGCCCGAAGGAGGACACCGACGGCGGCTTCGCCAACGGCGGCTGGACCGGCCCCTTCTTCGACCCCGAGGTCGTCGGCGGCACCTTCGACGACGCGCTCGGCAAGGCCGACGCGCTGCTCTTCGGCCGCCGCACCTGGCAGGTCATGGCCGGCGCGTGGCCCGGGCGGGCCGGCGACCCCTTCGCCGACCGGATGAACGCCATCCCCAAGTACGTCGTCTCCGGCACGCTCGGCGACGCCGACCTGACCTGGGACAACACCACCCTCATCGACGGCGGCAAGGCCGTCGAGGGCATCCGGGAGATCAAGGGGAACGAGGGCGGCGACCTGCTGGTGATGGGCAGCGCCGAACTCGTCCGCACCCTGATCGCCGAGGGCCTGGTCGACGAGCTGCGGCTGATGCACATGCCGGTGCTGCTCGGCGGCGGCAAGTCGATCTTCCCGGCGGACGGCGGCCTGCGCCCGCTGGAGCTGGTCTCCACGGTCACCAGCCCGGCGGGCGTCCAGATCTCCACCTACCGGCCGGCGGCCTCGGCCTGACCCCGGTGGGGCGGCCCCGTGGCGCCCCGGCGGCGGCCCGGCGGGGTCACCAGGCCGAGCCGGCGATCTGGCGGGTGGTGGCGTTCAGGCGGTTGAACAGGTTGGTCACCGCGATCATCAGGGTGATCGAGGCGAGCTGCTTCTCGTCGTAGTGCCGGGCGGCCTCGTCCCAGACCGCGTCCGGCACCGGGTCCGTCCGGTCCGCCAGCCGGGTCGCCGCCTCGGCCAGCGCCAGCGCCGCCCGCTCGGCCTCGGTGAAGTAGGGGGTCTCCCGCCAGGCCGCGACCGCGAACAGCCGTTCGTCGCTCTCCCCGGCCTTGCGGGCACTGCGCACCCCGGCGTCCACGCAACTGCTGCACCCGTTGATCTGGCTGGCCCGCAGGTGGACGAGCTCCAGGACGGCCTCGGGGACGCCGCCCTTCTTCGCCGCCTTGAAGACGTTCAGGATGGCGGGCATGGCCTCGGGGATGATCACGGCGGGGTTCTGCATACGAGCCTGCACGGCTTCACTCCTGGATGGTTCGCGTCTCGTAGGATCGCGGTGGACTTGCTCCGTCACTGCACTGACGGACCGCACCGGGGGGTTGTGACAGGTGGACGGGAAAACTTCTCCGAACGATCCGAACGATCCGGGTGACCGGCGCGACCTGGGTGAGCTCGCCTCGCGCTTCGAGGAGCACCGCGGCCATCTGCGCGCGGTCGCCTACCGGCTGCTCGGTTCGCTCGCCGAAGCCGAGGACGCCGTCCAGGAGGCCTGGCTGCGCGCGAGCCGCGCGGACACCACCGAGGTGGGCAACCTGGGAGGCTGGCTGACCACCGTCGTCAGCCGGATCTGCCTGGACATGCTGCGCTCGCGCACCTCCCGCCGGGAGGACTTCGTGGACGCCCAGGAGTACGGGGCCGAGTACGAGACCGGGCCGCGGGCCGACGCCGTCCGTCCGGCCGATCCCGAGCAGGAGGCGCTGCTGGCCGACACGGTCGGGCAGGCGCTGCTGGTGGTGCTGGACACCCTGGGGCCGGCGGAGCGGGTCGCGTTCGTGCTGCACGACCTGTTCGCGGTGCCGTTCGAGGACGTGGCCGCGGTGCTGGACCGTACGCCCGCCTCCACGCGGCAGCTGGCCAGCCGGGCCCGTCGGCGGGTCCAGGGGCGGACGGTGGAGCCGGCGGCGGAGGCCGACCGTTCGCGGATGCGCCAGGTCGTGGACGCGTTCCTGGTCGCGGCCAGGGGCGGGGACTTCGACGGGCTGCTCGCCCTGCTCGACCCGGAGATCGTGGTCCGCGCGGACCGGCTGGTGCCGCTGCTGGGCGGAGCGACGGAGCTGCGGGGCAGCCAGTCGGTGCTCGACGCCTTCCTCGGCAAGGCCCAGGAGGCCCGCCTCGCGCTACTGGACGGTTTCGTGGGCGCGGCCTTCGCCCCGGGCGGAGTGCTCCGCGGGGCGCTGCGCTTCACGGTGGAGGGCGGTGTGGTCGTGGCCATCGACGTGGTCGGCGACCCGGCCGAACTGGAGTCGCTGGACGTGGAGTTCCTCGACGCCTGATCTCTGCATCGTTGCGGGAGCCCTCGTTCCGTGTGCGAGGGCTCTCGTGCGGTCGGTCAGTCGCGCGAGGGCATGCGCTCGCGGACCTCATGGGTCCTCGCCTGGCAGACGGCGCCGACGGCGGCCGCGAGCAGGACGAGGAGGAGCAGCAACAGGAGGGGCATCAGGCGGCCGCGTCCAGCTCGAACCAGACCGCCTTGCCCTCCTTCTGCGGTTCGGCCCCCCAACGGTGGCTGAGCCCCTGGACGAGCTGGAGCCCGCGCCCGCACTCGGCGAGCTCGTTCTCGGCCCCCTGGCGGGGCAGCTCGCTGCACTGGTCGGTGACGGAGACCCGCAGGGTCCGGTCGAGGATGAGGATCAGGACGGCCGGCGAACCGGTCCCGCCGTGCCGCCACGCGTTCACGATCAGCTCGACGAGCGCGAGTTCGGCGTCCGCGATGGAGTCGGCTCCCCATCCGGCCCGCACCATGGCGTCGCGCAAGGTCCGGCGGGCGGAGGAGAGGGCGGGGGAGGGGAGGCTGGAGTCACACATGGGAATCTCCCTGCGGTGAAGGTGAGTTGGCTGCCCCGAGTGGGTCGGCCGATACTGACTGTAGGACAGGGGGGAACATGTGCCGGAACTTCTTCCCCTCCATTCCCTCGATCGGGCGATTGCTGGACCTGCCGGGCCGCCGGGGTGGATCCTGGAGCAATGCCGTCACGAAGCACCCCAACTGCCCGGCAGGAACGGGTAGGTATCGAGCTGCGGAAGATGCGCGACTCGGCCGGCCGTACTACCGCTCAGGCCGCAGCCCGTCTCGGGCTCGACCGAACGAAGATCACGCAGATGGAGAAGGGCTGGTACCCGGTCACCTCGGACCGGGTCCGTGTACTCGCCTCTGACTACGAGGAGAACGACACCGCCTTCGTCCGGGCCCTCGCCAGCATGGCCGAGGAGAGGCACAGGGGTTGGTGGGAGGAGTACCGGGGTGCGGTGCCGACGGGCTTCCTGGACATCGCGGAGATGGAGCATCACGCCCGCGGGATGCGCACCTACCAGGTCTGCCACGTCCCCGGTGTCATGCAGACCGAGGAGTACTGCCGGGCGATCTTCCGGGATGTGAACCCGCCCCTCACTCCACGGTTCCTGGAGGCGCGGGTCGAGCACCGGCAGCGCCGCTCCGAGGTGATGACGGGCGACGTCGACCGGCCCTACGAGGCGATCATCCATGAGGCGGCCCTTCGTATGCGCTTCGGCGGGCGCGATGCCGCGAGACGCCAGCTGGACCGCCTTCTCGAACTCTCCGAGCTGTCGCACGTGACGGTTCGGGCCGTCAGCTTCGAGGCTCACGGCTTCATGGGGGCGGGCCAGGGAATCATCCATGCCGTGGGTCCCGTACCCAGGCTGGACACCGTTCAGCTCGACTCGGTCGGAGGTCCCCTCTTCCTGCACGAGCAGAAGCGGCTGGACAACTACCGGGCGATCATCGAGCGTATGGCCGAGAGATCCCTCCCCGCGCAGGACTCTCGCGACCTCATCGTGCGGATCAGGAAAGAGGTCTAGGTCAGATGGAAGCACTTGTGTGGAAGCGCCCCGAGGCGTGCGGCGACGGCGCGAGCTGCCCCGAGGTGGCTATCACCCCCGATGCCGTCCATGTCCGCAGCACCCTCCAGCCCGACGCGGTCGTCCGGTTCACTCCTGAGGAGTGGCAGGCGCTCCAGTCGGGCGTCCGCAACGGCGAGTTCGGCTGACCTGCGGCTCATGGCGCGCGGCCCCGGCGCACCCGCCGGGGCCGCGCGCACGGCACCTCGCGTCGATCGTGGACAGTCGTAGTCGGCTGTCCCTACCGTTGCCCCAGGTGGGCTCGGCCGAGCCGGGCCCTCGTGGCCTTGTCATACGGATCGTGAGGTCCGGAAGGAGAGCGGCCGGATGGAAGAACGTGCGTGGGAGCGCCCCAAGGCCTGCGCCGACGCGGGCAACTGTCCCGAGGTGGCCATCGCCGACGAGGCGGTCCACCTCCGCAGCACCCTCCGGCCCGACGCGGTCGTCCGGCTCACCCCGGCGGAGTGGCAGACGCTCCAGCGGGGCATCCGCAACGGCGAGTTCGACTGACCGGACAACATCGATCCGGAAGGAGAACGGCCGGATGGAAACACTCGTGTGGAAGCGCCCGCAAACGTGTGCCGACGGCAATAACTGCCCGGAGGTGGCCGTCACCCCTGATGCCGTCCACCTCCGCAACACTCGCCAGCCCGATGCGGTCGTCCGGTTCACTCCTGAGGAGTGGCAGGCGCTCCAGTCGGGCATCCGGGGCGGCGAGTTCGACTGACCGCTGGCTTTTGCGCGCGGCCCTGGCGCGCCGCCAGGGCCGCGAGCTTCCGCTACTGGGCTCGACCAACCGGAGGTCGCCGATGGGCATCACGGGCCAAGATTTCGAGAGGCTGTTCGCGGAGTTCCAGCACGAGGCCTTCCGGCTCGAAACGCTGGACGATTACAGCGGGTCGTCGAACGCCGAGAGCATTCGAGCGTTCCTCGCCGGCGAACCGCAGCCCCCCGACTACAACCAGGAATGGGTCGATGAGGTTCGGGCCAACGTCGCGTCCGGCAAACGGATGTACCGGGTGCATGTCCTGTCCCGCCCGTTGACGTCCTACCTACGGTTCGAACTCGGCTGGGGGTACACCAAGAACGCCGGAGCGGGCGAGGAGTTCTTCATCCTCGACATCACCGGCAGGCCCAACCCGCTCGAAGGCGTCCCGGACTTCTGGGCCTTCGACGAGCGCACGGTGGTCACGATGACCTACGGTCCGAGCGGCTCCTTTGTCGGCGCCGACCTCCAGGCACATCCGACGAAGTGGCTGGAGCTCCGTGACCTCGCTCTCGATCACGCCACGCCGTTCGCCGCGTGGTGGGAGCGGCATGGCCGCGACTGAGCCGGGGCTCCTCGGCGGCCACCGCTGATCATGATCTTTAGTCCAGTACGGGAATATCACCGAGTAGCGATGGACAACCCTGCGTGACGATCCCTACGGTCGTGTCGAGCGGCCCAACCGAGGTCGCGCAGAAGGGGGTTAGCGTGACTGGCAAGCCCGGACTCACGCGGCTGACCGGTACGGACAACGGCAGCGGTTCAGGTGAATGCAGTTCCGACGACTGCCCCAACGTGTATGCCACCGACCGGGGATCGTTCGTGGTGCAGGGTGATCTGTTCGGAGGTTTCACGCCGCCTGAGGGCGAGGGTCTGGTCGAGATCCCCGAGCATGTTCTTCGGGAGGCTGTCCGTGCTCTTGGATGGTAGCGATTGGCGGGGCTTCTTCGACGCCATGGAGCGCGACGCGTGGCGTCTTGAGACGCTCCCCGTCTATACCGTGCCGCAGGAGGAGGACGACATCCGGCGGTTCCTTGCCGGTGAGCCGGTGGCTCCGGAAGATGCGTCGGCGTGGACGGAGCGGATCAAGGGCTATCGGAGCAGTGGCCGGACCATTGGTCGGGTCCACGTCCTCACCCGCCCGCTGACCGACTATCTCCGGTTCGAGTTCGCGTACTACGTTCACAATGTCGCAGCCGGCGAGGATGTCCGGATCCTCGATCTGACGGGACGGAAGAACCCGGGTCTGCCCGACCAGGACTTCTGGCTGTTCGACGACTCCAAGGTCGTTCTGATGAACTACCGCCCCGACGGGACGCAGATCAACCGCGAGTTGTTCGAAGGTGACCCGACCCCATTCGTGGAGTGGAAGAGACTGGCGATCGCGGAGGCGGTTCCATTTCGGGAGTACGTCAAGGATCACGGCTGATCGGTGCTGGAACCGGAAAGGCTCGGGCGGTCGAAGGCTGACCTGGGTAAGCAGTTGCGCGAGCTGCGCGAGCGAGTCGGTCTCACCGGAGCCCGGCTTGCTGCTCGTTGTGCGATGACGCAGAGCACGGTGAGCAAGATCGAGACCGGTCGGAAGATTCCGACTCTGGTCGAGGTCGACAGAATCCTCCGTGCGCTGGGGGCGCCGCCGGAGGTGGTCGACGAGATACTGGCCCTCGCGCGGGTGGCCAACACTCAGTGGCAGGACACCCGCTCCTCCTGGCGGGCCGGCCTTGAGAAGCGGCAGGCCGAGCTGGCAGCCCTGGAGTCCGGGGCGAAGGTCCTCCGGTACTTCCTTCCCGCGATGATCACCGGGCTTCTGGCGACACCGGAGTACGTGCGGGCGAGCCTGACCGGCTCGCCAGGCGATGCCACCAAGACCGTCGCGCGCAAGCTGGAGCGGCAGGCGATTCTCTACGATTCCTCGAAGTCGTTCACCTTTCTCCTCACGGAGCAGGCCGTCAAATGGGCAGTCGTCGGGCCGATGGAGATGTCCGTCCAGATCGAACGGCTGGTGGCCCTGTCCCGCCTGCCCAATGTCCGGATCGGCGTGGTCCCGTTCGGCGTGGTCATGCCCCGTGGGCCGATGAACACCTTCACCGTCTACGACGACCGCCTGGCCACGGTGGAGACGTTCACCGGTCGCGTGGTGTTCCAGGACTCCAGGGATATCGCAGAGCATCTGGAGGTTTTTTCGCACTACGAGGAGTGCGCCCTCTTCGGTGATCCTGCCAGGGGCCAGTTGCGTGACTGGGCGGCGGTGTATCGCGGAGATCTTTAGTCCGACTCGGGAATATCGGTGATCGACCGATTGGAATTCCCCTAGCTTGGTGACTCGTCGGAATGAGTCGAAGAATTTCGGGAGTCGGGCATGGCTGATGCGGATTTCGATCGGGTGTCCGATTCTCCGAAGCGGCGGACAATTGCCGAGCTTCAGCGCCGGATCGACGAGAACCCGATCCGGAAGGACCTCTCCACCGGGCGGTTGGTCGAGCTGGTGAGCGAATGCGGCGACATGGCCGTCGTCCGCCCCCTGTGGCGGCCGGGTGGGCCGTTCCGGGAGGTGCCCGTCGCGATGCTCACGCGTCGGATCAGTGACTGGGCGTGAACCCGACCGCCTCTTCCGGCGGCATGACGACCCGCGGCCGAACCGGATTTCGAGCCGGTGGCCGTGTGGCGAGCCTCCCCCCAACTCGTGGGCGGGGCATGGATATTGAGCACTGTGCGAACAGGAAGGTGCGCGTGATGCGTGACGTTGACCTGTATGGGATCGAGGTTCCCCGGAGTGCGGCCGCCTTCAAGGCGTGCGGGGGCAACCAGCAGTCGGAGCACGAGACCTGTGCCACCCTCCGCGAGGTCCCGGGCGTGGCCGGGGGCCTCTGGGTGATGGGCGACACCAAGCGGCCCGGCGCCGAACTCCGTTTCTCCACCGCCGAGCTGGCGGCGGCCGGGATCGACCCGGCGCGGTTCGACACCGCTGTCTGATCCAGTCCGCCCTGCCTGCCCGCCGACGGGCAGGCAGGGCGCCGACAACCCTCGGAGCGACCGCCGTGGCACAGCAGCACATCCACGTCTACCGCTGGACCGGGCGCGGCCAGGACCTGGCCGCGGAGGAGGGGCGCCGCCCCGAGCATCCCGGGTTCGACCCCCATGACCCGGAACTGCTCCGCCGCCGGGCCAACCGCCCGTTCACCCTGTTCCGGCAGGACACCCGGCCCCCGCTCATGGTGCACCACTGGCTGCTGAAGCCGACCCGCCCGCACGCCACCCTCACCGCCGCCAAGGAGGCCGCGGACTGGCTGGCCGAGGAGTGGCGGGCCTCGGGCGCCGAGGCCGCCGATCACCTGCCGACCGAGACCAGGCGGCACGCGGCGGCCGGGCAACTCGCCGACCGGAACGACGTGGTGTGGTCGCTCTGGCTCCCGTCCGGAACGGTCGTGCACCGTTCGGCAGTCCCCTGCCCGACCCGGGGCGTGCACGGCCTGGTGCCACCGTGCCCGGAGCGGGCCTGAATTCACTTGGGGCCGACCCCGGCCGCCCGTACGGTGGCGTGATGACTGCTCAGGTTCAGGTGATCGTGCTCAACGGTGGCTCCAGCGCGGGGAAATCCGGGATCGCCCGGTGTCTGCAGGCGGTGCTGCCGCAGCCGTGGCTGGCGCTCGGGACGGACACGCTGGTCGACGCGATGCCCGCCTCGATGCGGGAGTCGGCAGGCGGGATCGACTTCGCCCCCGACGGCGGGGTGACCGTCGGGGAGGAGTTCCGGGCGGTGGAGGCGGCGTGGATCGAGGGGATCGCCGCGATGGCCCGGGCCGGCGCCCGGGTGGTCGTGGACGAGGTGTTCCTCGGCGGGGCCGGCTCCCAGGAGCGATGGCTCAAGGCCCTGGACGGCCTGGAGGTGCTGTGGGTGGGCGTGCGCTGCGATGCCGAGGTCGCCGCCGGACGGGAGACCGCCCGCGGGGACCGGATCGCGGGGATGGCAGCCGCCCAGGCGGAGCTGGTCCACCGGGGCGTGCGGTACGACCTGGAGCTGGACACCACCCGCACCGAGGCGCTGGAGTGCGCGCGGACCATCGCCGCCGCCGTCGGCCGACCCCGGTAGTGCGAGAAGGGCGTCAGGCGGCCCGCTCGGCGAGGAACTCCTCCCAGGTGCGGTGCCCCCGGTCGGCGCCCCGCAGGGTCAGGTTGTCGCCGGCGCGGTAGGCGCGGCCGACCTTGCCGGGCATCCGGACCGGCAGCAGCGGACGGCGCTTGCCCCGCGCCCGCAGGTAGCTGCGGGCCAGGTCGCCGAGGTCGTACACCGCGGGCCCGGCGAGGTCGGGCACCAGCCCCGCCGGCTCGTCCAGGGTGAGCTCGACGAGGCGGGCGGCCACGTCGCGGGCGTCCACCGGCTGCCAGCGCAGCCCGCCGGGCGCGGGGACGACCGGCAGCTTGGTCATCTTGTCGACCACGGTCAGCGCCAGGTCGTGGAACTGAGCGGCCCGCAGCACCGTCCACGGGAGCCCGGAGCCGGTCACCGCCTCCTCGGCGGCGAGCTTCATCCGGAACCACGCGAGCGGCACCCGGTCCACGCCGATCACCGAGATGTGGACGAGGTGCCGCACCCGGGCCCGTTGCGCCGCGCGGACCAGGTGGGCGGTGGCGACGTCGTCGCCCTTGGGCCCGCCGGCGAGGTGCAGGACGATGTCGGCCCCGGCCACCGCCGCGTCCACCCCCTCGCCGCGCACCAGGTCGCCCGCCACGTACGCGACGCCGTCGGCGGCCTCGTGCGGGTGCCGGCTGAGCACCCGCACGTGGTGGCCGGCCTCCGTGAGCAGCGGAACCACGTGGCGGCCCAGGGTGCCGGTGCCGCCGGTGACCAGGATGGTGGACGTCATGGCTCTCTCCGTACTCGCTCGGGCCGGGGGCGTTCGGCCCCGGCCGGGCCGGTAGTTTTCGTGCTTCCGACTCCCTGACCCGCGCCGAGCGAGGAACGTGACAGATGGACGAGCAGCTTTTACTGATCGAGCGCTTCGAGAAGGACCGCGGCCATCTGCGCGCGGTCGCCTACCGGATGCTCGGCTCGCTCAGCGAGGCCGATGACGCGCTCCAGGAGGCGTGGATCCGGGCGAGCCGCGCCGACCTGACCGGGGTCGAGAACCTCGGCGGCTGGCTCACCACCGTGGTCGGCCGGGTCTGTCTGAACATGCTGCGCGCCCGCCGGACCCGCCGCGAGGAGTCGTACGACGCGGCGCCGGCGCCCGACATCCCGCTCGGCGAGGAGTCCGGGGCCGATCCGGAGGAGGAGGCGCTGCTGGCCGACTCGGTGGGGGTCGCGCTGCTGGTGGTGCTCGACAGGCTGAGTCCGGCCGAACGCCTCTCCTTCGTGCTGCACGACATGTTCGCCGTGCCGTTCGACGAGATCGCCGAGCTGATCGAGCGCACCCCGGAGGCCACCCGGCAGCTCGCCAGCCGGGCCCGCCGCCGGGTCAAGGGCGGGGCGCCCGTGCCCGGCCCCGACCTCGTGCGCAGGCGGCGGGTCGTCGACGCCTTCCTGGCCGCAACCCGCGGCGGCGACTTCGAGGCGCTGGTCTCGCTGCTCCACCCGGACGTGGTGCTGCGGGCCGATCGCCTGGTCGTGCCGACGCCGGAGCCGATCACGGTCCGCGGGGCGCGGCCGGTGGCGACGGGTGCGATGGCCGCCATGGCCCGGGCCCGGGTCACCGGGGTGGCGCTGCTGGACGGGGCCGTCGGCCTGGTCATGGCGCCGCTCGGGCGGGTGGCGGTGGTGCTGCGGTTCGCGATCGTGGACGGTCTGGTCACCGAGATCGACGTGGTCGCGGAGCCGGAACGCCTCGACCGGATCGAGATCGCGGTGATCGGGGGCTGACCCCGCCCGTCCGCGCAGGTGGAGGACCTCGGCCGCTCGCGGCCGGGGTCCTCCCGGCTTTCCCGATGGGACCGGCCTTCGACCGAGGCGTTGTTAGCTGTTTAGCTCATGTGCTAAATATCTCCCTATGAGTCAGAAGGACGATGAGGTCGGTGTCTTCCGCGCGCTGGCCGATCCGACGCGGCGCCAGATCCTCGAAGACCTCAGGGGCGGGGAGCTCCCGGCCGGCGAGATCGCGCGACGGTTCGCGATCAGCGCGCCGTCCATCTCGCGCCACCTCGGGGTGCTCAAGGGCGCGGGGCTGGTCACCGAACGCCGCGACGGCAACCGGATCCTCTACTCGCTCGTCGAGGAGCGGCTCGCCACCTGCGTCGGGCGGTTCCTCAGCGCGGTCTGCCCCGAGCAGATCGTGCTGCGTCACACCAGGTGGCGGCCCGCCGACGAGGCCGTGGAGCCCGCCGGGGCCGTGAAACGGGCGCAACGCGCGGAGCCCGCCGCGCCCGCCGAGACCGTTGAACTCGCCGAGGGGGAGAAGGCGTGAACGTGTCCCAGTACCCGATGGACCTGGCCAGCGTCGTCGAACGGCGGCTGCTGGTGAACTACCGGGTCGACCCCGGCATCGCCGCCGGCCTGTTGCCCGCCACGCTGCGCCCGCAGCTGGTCAACGGCCACGCGGTCGCCGGGATCTGCCTGCTCAGGATCGGCGCGGCCCGGCCGAGTTGGGCACCGAGGGCGGTCGGCCTGCGCAGCGAGAACGTCGCCCACCGCGTGGCCGTCGAGTGGGACGGGCCGGACGGCGTCGAGTCCGGCGTCTACATCAGCCGCCGCGAGACCGGCTCCCGGATCAATGCCTGGGCCGGCGGCCGGCTCTTCCCCGGGGAGCACGGCCGCGCCGACTTCTCGGTCGAGGAGACGGCGGACGAACTGCGCGTCGCCTTCGCCTCCCGACACGACGGGACCCGGGCGGACGTCACCGTCGAGGTCACGGACGAGCTGCGGGGCAGCGAGCTGTTCGCGGACCTCGCGGAGGCCTCGGCGTTCTTCCGGGCGGGCGCCAAGGGGTACTCCCCGGCCGCCGGCGGTTGCCGGCTCGACGGGATGGAGCTGAGCGCCGAGGACTGGCGGGTGGAGGCCGGCCGGGTGCGCGAGGCGCGGTCCTCGTTCTTCGACGACACCCGGCGCTTCCCGCCCGGCACCGCGGTGCTGGACTGCGCGCTGGTCATGCGCGACCTGCCGGCGCGCTGGCGGCCGCTGCCGGCGATGGCGGCCTGACCCGCCCGGTCCGGGGCCGGGCCGACCGGACGCCGGCCGGGCCGACCGTACGCGGGTCGGCCCCATCGCGCTCCGCGGTCCGCGCTCAGACCACCCCCTCTCCCGGGTCCCACAGGCATCCGCAGTGGGGGTGCTCCTTGAGCCGCAGCCGCCGCACCATCCCGTCCTCCGCCGACAGCTCGCACCACCCGCCGAGGCTCGCCGGCTCCCCGCCGTCCAGGAACAGCTGGACGTGCAGTGCGGCGAGCCCGGCGACGGCGGTCGCCACCGCCGTGTCGCAGGCGGGTGTCGGCGCCCGCCCCGGGCCCTCGCCGGCGATCTGCGTCAGCAGCCGGGGCCAGGCCGCGTCCTCGTCCTCCCGGGCCAGTAGCAGGCACGTCCCGCAGGCCGACCCGCCCGGCACCACCAGCGGCCCGACCACCCCGATCCGCTCGACCACGCCCGCGTACAGGTGCGGCACCCCGGCGCGCATCAGCTGCTTGGACTCGTACGAGCCGCAGGCGAACGCGCCGCCGCCGTCCCGCGGGGCCAGGACGACCAGGGCGGGCAAGGCGCGCGGGGAGCGCGTGGCGCAGCGGCGCACCCCGGTGGCCCGCTGCACGACCTCGCGCACGGCGGTGCCCCTGAGCCGTCCGACGTCGGAGGGCGGCAGGCCCGTGGGGGAGCAGTCCCCGGCGCTGACCCGGCCGCCGTCGGTGACCGTGACCGTGCCGATGCCGCCCGCGGCGAGGACGGCGGCGACCGCGGAGCCGACCCGTCCGGCCCCGCGGACCTCCACCGTCCGCCCGGCCCGCCGGGCCAGGACGGCGGCGGCGTCGCCGGGGCCCGGGTGGACGAGGGAGAGCGAGGCGAGGTCCGGTCCGAGCTGTTCGCGCAGGGGTCGCGGAAAACGGCCGAGAGCGGCGTCGACAGCGGCCGCGTCGTCGAGCAGGCCCTCGCGCTCCAGCGCGTCGATCAGGCCCGCGGCCGCGTCGCGGCCGAGCCCCAGCCGCTCGCCGGCCTCCAGCAGGGCGCACCGCTCGTGCTCGCCGTCGAGCAGGCCGAGGAGCGAGCGGACGGTCTCGTCGGTCTGGCCGAGACGGTGCGCATGGCGTTGCACGGTGCCGAGCTGCAGGGTCTCGGTGTCCCGCCAGGCGCGGGACAGGGCGGGTTTCAGGACAGGGCGCGACACGGGAGGCACCACAGGGCGCACGGGTACGCACCTCCGATCGTTTCCGGACGGACGGCTGACCGCAGCATGCCCCAGGTGACGGACTCCGTGCTCAGCGTTATCCACAGACCCGATCCCATGATCTGAAGATCTGTTCGCTCACCCTGTGGATAACCTTCCGTCCGGCCTCGGGTCGTGTTCCGGACACCTCCCGTAAGCCTTTCGTTCTCGATCACTCCACGAAAGATTTCGGCCATGACAGCGGACTTCTGTCAGGGGTAACGGGTAACGTCGTGTGCCATGGCGGCCGAACGGGACTCCCATTCCCCGGCGTCGCGTCGGCGTGCCCGTGCAGCGTCCGGGTCCCAGGTCGCGGCGCCGAGCACACGCGGGCGCCCGGATCCCGCCCCGCCACCGCCGGAGCAGCAACTCCCGGCACAGCCCGCCCAGGCGCAGCCGGGCCACGGCCAGGGCACCGAACCCCACCCCCTCCCCGACCGCTCCCGCGTCGAGGTCCGCCGCAGCGCCCGCCGCAGCCGTACGGTCTCCGCCTACCGCGAGGGCGACCGCACCGTCGTCCTGATCCCGGCCCGGATGTCGCACGCCGAGGAGCAGCGCTGGGTCGCGCAGATGCTGGAGAAGCTCGCCGCCCAGGAGAGCCGGCGGGTGCTGGGCGACGACGCGCTGGCGGCCCGGGCCCGCGAGCTGTCCACCGGCTACCTCGACGGCCGGGCCCGCCCCGCCCAGGTCCGCTGGGTCACCAACCAGAACTCGCGCTGGGGCTCCTGCACCCCCAGCGAGCGCACGATCCGGCTCTCGCACCGCCTCCAGGGCATGCCGGAGTACGTCGTGGACTACGTGCTGCTGCACGAGCTGGCCCACCTGCTGGTCCCGGACCACGGGCCCGCGTTCTGGGCGCTGCTGGAGGCCTACCCGCGCACCGAGCGTGCCCGCGGATACCTGGAGGGCGTGGCGTCGGCGGCCCGGCTGCCGCACATCCCGGGAGCCCGCCACGCGGGCCCGGAGAGCGGCCCGCCGGCCCCCACCGAGTCCTGCGCCTGAGCCCCGCACCCCATACCCGGGCAACCCGCACCCCGCGCCCGGCCAACCGGCCCCCGCCCGAGCGCGTCCCCGGGCGTGAAGGGGAACCTTCCGCGCTCCTGCCCCGTCCGGATCAGGTGGGATAAGGTCGCGGCACCATGCCGGTTACGCAACCGTGCCGGTTACGCAGGGAGGGCCAGTTCAGCGCCATGACCAGGGAACTCGCCAAGGCGTCGCGCGTGCGGATAGCCGAACTGACCCCGGGGACCGACCTCTACGTCGGCGTGCACCTCGCCGCGCCCGGCCTCGCCTTCGACATCAGCTGCTTCGGCCTGGACGAGGCGGAGCGGCTCAGTGACGACCGCTACTTCGTCTTCTTCAACCAGCCGGCCAGCCCGGAGGGCTCGGTGCGGATGCTGGGCGCGCAGTCCGGTGACACCGAGGCGTTCCGGGTCGTCCTGCCCGAGGTGCCGCCGGCCATCCACCGGCTGAGCCTGACCGCGACCATCGACGGCGACGGCCAGATGTCGCAGGTCGCCAGCGGGTACGTGCGGATCGTCGCGGACGGCGCGGAGGTCGGCCGGTACTCCTTCACCGGCGCGGACTTCAGCACCGAGCGCGCGGTGATGCTGGCGGACCTCTACCGCCGCAACGGCGAGTGGCGCTTCACCCCGGTCGGCCAGGGCTTCGACGGGGGCCTGCGGGCGCTGCTGGAGAACTTCGGCGGCGAGGCGCTCGACGACGAGGACGCCCAGCCCGCCCCGGCAGCCGTCCCCGCCGCCGCGACCGCCACCCCGGCCCCGACCCCGGCCGCGACCGCCGTCCCGACCCCGGCCGCGACCGCCACCCCGGCCCCGGTCGCGGCGCCCACCCCCGAGCCGACCCTCCAGATCCCCGCCCAGCAGCCCCCCGCCCCGCAGCCGGTCACCCCGCCGTACGCGGCCCAGCAGCCGCCGCAGGCCCAGCAGCCACCCGGCGTCCGCGTCTCCCTGGTCAAGTACGCCGAGCTCCCCGAGCAGTCCGGCTGGCTGAAGCAGAACGACCACCTCGTCCGCTACACCCTCACCAAGGGTCAGGACGTCCTCGCCCTGAACGGCAGCATGGTCGCCTACCAGGGCAAGGCCGACTTCGCCCACGAGAGCTCCGGCATGCTGCGCAAGCTGACCGGCAACCTCACCGGCCAGACGCTCAAGCTGATGCGGGTCTCCGGCGAGGGTCAGGTGTTCCTCGCGGACGAGGCGAGCCACCTCCACGTGGTGCGCCTGGAGGGCGACGCGATCTGCGTCAGCTCGGACCGGGTGCTCGCCTTCGACGCCGGCCTCGACCACGAGGTCCGCCGGATCGAGGGCGAGGGGCTGCCCAACGGCGGCTTCTTCACCCTCCAGTTCAGCGGCCACGGCACGGTGGTGGTGAAGACCAACGGCATCCCGGTGGTGCTGCCGGTGACCCCGGCGCCGGAGACGTACGCCGACATCCACGCGCTGGTGGCGTGGTCGCGCGGCGCACAGGTGATCACCACGGCGCCGGTCCGGATCCGGCGCTCGGCGTACGCGGGGCACGCGGCGGAGTCGCTCAGCCTGCAGTTCCGCGGCGGGCCGGGCAACTTCATCGTGGTCCAGCCGTTCGAGGTCTGAGTCCCACCGCTTCCGGCGTCCAGCACCCAGCAGAAAGGAGGGCACGATGCAGCGGCAGGTGCTCTCGGGCACGTACCTGGAGGGCTACACGGCCTCCCCGCCCACCGCGCGGATGAGCAACCACGGCGGCGCCATGTGCAAGGTCGCCGTCACCGCCACCCAGGACGTGCTGGCCAAGCCGGGCGCGATGGTGGCCTACGACGGCTTCCTGCAGTACGAGCCGGTCTCCCAGTCGCTGCGCCGGGCACTCGGCGAGTGGGCGTCGGGGGAGCGCAGCCCGCTGCTGCGCTGGTTCGGGGACGGCACGCTCTACCTGGCCGACTTCGGCGCGGACGTGCTCAACCTCCAGCTCGACAACGAGTCGCTGTCCGTCAACGGCTCCCACCTGCTCGCCCTGGACTCCTCGCTGAGCTGCACGGTGGAGAAGGTGAAGGGCCCGGCGCTGATGGCCGGAACCGGGCTGTTCAACGTGACGGTGAGCGGCAGCGGCTGGGTCTCCATCACCTCCCGGGGGGTGCCGGTGGTGCTGGACTGCGCCGAGGCCGAGACCTATGTCGACCCGGACGCCCTGGTGGCCTGGACGACCGGCCTGGAGATCAGGACGCGGCGGACCGTCAAGGTCGGGTCGCTGATCGGCCGGGGCAGCGGCGAGGCGATGCAGCTGGGCTTCAAGGGCTCGGGCTTCGTCGTCGTGCAGCCCAGCGAGGACACCTCCGACCGACTCAAGATCCGCGGCTGAGGAGCAGCGAGCACCGTGCAGAGTCCCCTTCTCGACCACACCGCGCTGACCGGCGACGAGCGCTACGCCCTGCAGAACCCGCAGATGCTGCGGGTCGTCCTGGACGGGCGGGCGGAGGTGCTGGCCCGCAGCGGCGCCATGGTCGCCCACACCGGGCGGGTGCAGTTCACCGGCTGGACCCCGCCGGGCTCCCGCCGCAACCGGCAGAACAACCAGCCCACCGCCCTGGACCTGATGCGGTGCAGCGGCACCGGCACGGTCTACCTGGCCAACCTCGCGCAGCACCTGCACATCCTGGAGCTGCGCGGTGAGCGGCTCACGGTGACCAGCAGCTACGTGCTGGCGATGGACACCGGGATCAGCTGGCAGGTGGTCAACATCGAGGGCGGCGAGCGGATCACCGGCGTGGGTACGCACAGTCTGGAGCTGTCCGGCAGCGGGAAGCTCGTCGTGATGACCTCCGGCCGGCCGCTGGTCATGCCGGTGCAGCGCGGGCAGTACGTCTACGCGGACGCCGACGCGGTGGTCGGCTGGTCCTCGTCGCTGGAGGTGCAGCTGCAGGCGCAGAGCTCCAACACCGAGGCCTGGCGGCGGCGCGGCACGGCCACCGAGGGCTGGGAGCTGGCCTTCACCGGCGACGGCTTCGTGGTCGTGCAGCCGAGCGAGCTGCTGCCCCCGCAGCGGGTGCCGGTGCGCTGAGCGCACGGCCGCAGGAGGCACGGCTCTACGAGGGGCCCGGCGGTACGCGCACAGCCGTACGAGGGGGCCCGCCGCCACGGCGGGCCCCCTCGGAGCGGACCGGGGCGGTTCAGCCGGTCAGCTGCCGCGCCCGGGCGACGAGGTCCCGGACCGAGTCGTCGGTCAGCTCGGGCAGGGCGTCGTACGCGAACCAGCGCAGGTCCAGCGACTCCTCGCTGATCAGCTCCCGCGCGCCGGGCGGGGCCACCGCGACGTACTGGACGTCGAGGTGGGTGTTCTCCGGCCGGTCCTTGCCGGTGCAGCGCACCTGGTGGCGGTCGAGCTTGGCGGGGGCCGGGAGGCCGTCGACCGTCAGCAGGGTGAGGCCGTCGATGCCGGACTCCTCGGTGGCCTCGCGCAGCGCGGCGGAGGCCAGGTCGGCGTCGCCCGGCTCGCAGTGGCCGCCCATCTGCAGCCACCGGCCGACCTTGGGGTGCAGGGTGAGCAGGACGCGGCCGGCGGCCGGGTCGACCACGATCGCGCTGGCGGTGATGTGGGCGGGCAGACAGGAGCGGTACAGGCCCCCGGGCTGCTCGGCGAGGTGGTCCAGGTAGTCGCGGCGCAGGGCCTCCTGGACCGGGTCGCCGGGCCGCCAGCCGTCCAGTGCGCGGACGGCGTCGGCGTGCAGGGACCCGGCGGCCGCCCCGGCGGCCGTGTCGGTGACCGTCATGCGGCGGGCCCCTCCTTGCCGTCCTCGCCCGTGCCGGGCGCGTCGTCGCCGGGCGCGCCGGACCCGTCGTCCTTGCGCAGGTCCGGCTTCGGACCCTGGCCGGTGGCGCCGCCGGCCGCGGCCTCGCCGAGGAGCCGGTCGATCGCGTCGAAGTCGAGGCCGCCCTCCAGGCCCCCGGCGGTGTCCCGGTGCACGAAGGCGTCCGGGTCGTCCAGGTCGGCGGCGGTGGGGAGCATGTCGGGGTGCTGCCAGAGGTCGTCGCGGCCCTCGACGCCGCGGGCGTCGGCGAGCAGCGCCCAGAGCCGGGCGGCGTCGCGCAGCCGGCGCGGGCGCAGCTCCAGGCCGACCAGGGTGGCGAAGGTCTGCTCGGCGGGGCCGCCCGCGGCGCGGCGGCGGCGGACGGTCTCGCGCAGCGCGCCGGCCTGCGGCAGGTGCGGCTGGGCGGCGGCGTGGACGACGGCGTCGACCCAGCCCTCGACCAGCGCGAGCGCGGTCTCCAGGCGGGCGAGTGCGGCCTTCTGCTCGGGGGTGTCCTCGGGCTGGAGCAGGCCGCCGGCGAGCGCCTCCTGGAGGGCCTCGGGGTTGGACGGGTCGAGCCGGCCGGCCAGCTCCTCCATCCGGGAGGTGTCGACCTTGATGCCACGGGCGTAGGCCTCGACCGCGCCGAACAGGTGTGCGCGCAGCCACGGCACGTGGGCGAAGAGGCGCTGGTGGGCGGCCTCGCGCAGGGCCAGGTAGAGCCGGACCTCGTCGGCGGGGACGCTCAGGCCCTCGCCGAACTCGGCGATGTTCTGCGGCAGCAGGGCGGCCTTGCCGGCGGGGGCGAGCGGCAGGCCGACGTCGGTGGAGCCGACCACCTCGGCGGCGAGCGCGCCGAGCGCCTGGCCGATCTGGGTGCCGAACATCGCTCCGCCCATCGAGCGCATGACGCCCATCAGCGGGCCGGCCATGGCCTGCATCTCCTCGGGCAGCACGCCGCCCATGGCGTTGCCGACGCGCTCGGCGACCGGGTCGACCAGGTCCTTCCAGACCGGGAGGGTGGCCTCGATCCACTCGGCGCGGCTCCAGGCGACGGCGGTGCCGGCGCCGGAGGGGAACTCGGTGACGCCGTCCAGCCAGAGGTCGGCGAGCCGGACGGCCTCGGCGACGGCGGAGCGCTCGGAGGCGCTGACGGAGCGGTCCTTGCTCTTGCCCTCGGTGGGCTCGGCGACCACGGTCTGCCGGGCGATGTCCTTGGCCAGTTCCCAGTTCACCGGGCCGCCGTCGAAGGAGAGCATCTGGCCGAGCTGCTGGAAGGCGGCGCCGAGGTCGTTGGGGTTGAGCCCGCCGAACATCGCGCCGAAGGGGTTGTCGGACGAGCCGGGGGCGCCGGGCATCCCGGCGCCGGGCATCCCCATGCCGAACAGCGCGCCGAACGGGTTGCCGGCGAAGCCGAACGGCAGCTGGCCGTCCTGCTGGGCGCCGTCGCCCTGCTCGTCCTTCTTCGCGTTCTCGCTCTTCTCGGCGTCGTCGCGCTTGGCCTTGCCGTCCTCGGGCTCCTCGGGCGGAACGCCGAATCCGAAGGGAAGGTCGCTCACGGGGTCCTCGATCCGGTCGGCCGTCTTACGGGTTGGGTGGGGCTCTCGTCTGCCGGCCCGGGCGGTCGGCGGAGCGGGGGAACTCACGGCCGGTGGGCGGCTCCCGCGCGGCTGGCCCGCGCCGGGTGCACCGCCGGGCCTTCGCCTCGGGCAGGATGGACGTACGTGACACACGTACGTACGCACATAAGCTAACCGTGGAGGATGGCCGGTGAGTTCCCCGCCCTCGGACGTTCGCTCTGGGCTGACCGGAGGAGAGGACGACCCGGACACCACGGCGTCGCCGTCTCCAGCCTACGGCGGACGGCCGCTGACCGTGGCCGTCACCGGCGCCGCAGGAGTGCTCGGCGAGCGCGTCGCGGCGCGCCTGGTGGCCTCGCCGCACGTGAAGAAGGTCCTCGCCGTGGACGACCGGCGCGGTGACGTGCCGGGCGTGCAGTGGCGGATCCTCGACGTCCGCGACCCGGCGGTCGCCGAGCGGCTCGCCGGGGTCGACGTGGTGGTCCACCTGGCGATGGACCTCGGCATGGAGTCCGACCCGCGGGCCCGCAGCGCCTACAACGTGCGCGGCGCGCAGACCGTGCTGACCGCGGCCGCGGCGGCCGGGGTGCACCGGGTGGTGCTCTGCACCTCGGCGATGGTCTACGGCGCGCTGGCCGACAACGAGGTCCCGCTGGCCGAGGACTCCGAGCTGCGGGCGACCGAGGAGGCCTCGCTGGTCGGGGACCTGCTGGAGATCGAGCGGCTGGCCCGCCGGGCGCCGCGGGCCCACCCGGGCCTGCAGGTGACGGTGCTGCGGCCGGCGGTGGTGGTCGGCCCGGGCGTCGACACCGTGCTGACCCGGCACTTCGAGGCGCCCCGGCTGCTGGTGGTGGCCGGGTCCCGGCCGTGCTGGCAGTTCTGCCACGTGGACGACCTGGCGGCGGCGCTGGAGTACGCGGCGCTGGGGCTGGTCGAGGGCGAGGTGACGGTCGGCTGCGACGGCTGGCTGGAGCAGGAGGACGTCGAGCGGCTGTCCGGGATCCGGCGGATGGAGCTGCCGGCGGCGCTGGCGCTGGGCACCGCGGCACGGCTGCACCGGCTGGGGCTGACCCCGGCGCCGGCCGGTGACCTGGCCTACACGATGTACCCGTGGGTGGTGTCCGGGAGCCGGCTGCACGAGGCGGGCTGGCGGCCGGGGTTCACCAACGAGCAGGTGCTGGCCGAGCTGCTGGCCCAGGTGTCGGGCAAGCACGCGGTGGCCGGGCGCCGGCTGGGCGGCAAGGAGGCGGCGACCAGCCTGGGCGCGGCCGGCGCGACGGTGGCCCTGGTGGGTACGGCGGCGCTGGTGCGGCGGGCCCGCAAGCGGCGGCGCTTCTGAGGCGGCGCGCCCGGGACGGCGGCGCTGGCAGGTCGGGCGCCCGGGGCTGTCAGGTCGGGGCTGTCAGGTCGGGCGTCCGGGACGGCGGTACGGGCGGTGGCGCGGCCACCGGCCCGCGCCGCCGCCGCGCGCCCCGGCTCCCCGCCCGGACCGCCGCCGTTCTCACGATGCGAAATTTCGCAATCGTGATACGGAAGCCCCTTGCCCCGGACCGCCGGCGATGAGGAATCATGGGGGCATGTCCGAGAACCACGACCCCATCCGCCTGATCGCCATCCGCGACACCCCGCTCTCGCTCGACGAGGTGTACGAGGCGGTCGGCGACGACGCGGCCGGCGGCACGACCGTCTTCGTCGGGACGGTCCGTGACCACGACGGCGGCAAGTCCGTCGGCGCGCTGGAGTACAGCTGCCACCCCACGGCCGAGCAGGAGATGCGCCGGATCGCAGAGAGGATCGTCGCGGACTTCCCGGTCAGGGCGCTCGCCGCGGTGCACCGCGTCGGTCGACTGGAGATCACCGACAAGGCGGTCATCGTCGCCGTGTCCTGCGCCCATCGGGGCGAGGCCTTCGCGGCGGCCCGCCGGCTGATCGACGACCTCAAGCACGAGGTCCCGATCTGGAAGCACCAGGTGTTCTCCGACGGCGAGGAGGAGTGGGTCGGCGCCGGCAGCTGCTGACCCGCGCGCCCGTCGCCCGCCACCTGCCGTCCCGGCGCCCGTCACCTCCCGGCGCCCGCTCCGGCACGGCCCGCCGGGCCGCGCCGGGGGCCCGTGCGGCCCGACCCGTCCGGGTGATCGGGCGGACACGAAGCAAGCCCCCGGTGTGCGGGCGCGCCCGGCCCTCACCCGAACGGGTGCGGGCCGGCGAGCCGCATACTCCCTGGCAGTGAGCCGATCGGCCGTCCCGTAACCCGGACGGCGCCATCCGCGTTGTTCGCCCGGGTGGTTAATCTGCTCATAGACACGACGAGCTGGGAGTACTGAGATGGCTGCGCTCGCCTGGTTGATCATTCCTGTTGTCGCCGCGCTGCTCGCCACCGTCTGGGCCGGGTGGGCCCAGCGCGCGCCGAGGGCCACGGGTGACCCGGCCTCGCTCGCCGAGCACCGGCGCTTCACCGCGGCCCTGGAACGCACCACCGCCG
Organism: Kitasatospora sp. NPDC004240; assembly: GCF_053603215.1. Lineage (NCBI taxonomy): Bacteria > Bacillati > Actinomycetota > Actinomycetes > Kitasatosporales > Streptomycetaceae > Kitasatospora > Kitasatospora sp. NPDC004240. The sequence continues at coordinate 51,369 of NZ_JBSGFD010000006.1, forward strand.
GCGGTGCCACGGACGGCCGCGGCCGCGCCGAGCGGCGCTGACGGCCGTCCGGCGGCCCCGGGGCCTGCCCCTGGCCCGGGCCCGGCGGGCGGTTCGTCACCCGCGTCCCGTACTGTCGAGGCATGCCACGCCGCTCTGCGACGATGCTCGCCGCCACCCTGCTGCTCATAGCGCTGCTCTGCGCGTCGGTGCTGATGAAGGTGCCGTACACGGAGATGAGCCCGGGGCCGACGTACGACACGCTCGGCGTGCAGGAGAAGACGGGCAAGCCGGTGATCACCATCACCGGGCGCGAGTCGTACCCGACGAGCGGGCACCTCAACATGACGACCGTCCAGGTGACCGGGGCCCGGTACGAACCCAGCCTGGTCTCCGCGGTGGTCGGCTGGCTGCGCGACGACGTCATGGTGGTGCCGCACGAGAACGTCTACCCCAAGGGGCAGACGGACGAGCAGGCCAAGAAGCAGAACGCCGAGGAGTTCGCCTCCTCCGAGGACAGCGCCCGCACGGCGGCGCTCAAGCAGCTGGGCATCCCGATCGGCGACGAGCTGATCGTCCGGGCCGTGGTGGCGGGCGGCCCCTCCGAGGGCCGGCTGCACGCCGGTGACCAGATCGTGGCGGTCGACGGGACGGCGGTGGCGACCCCGGCCGAGGTGGCGAAGGCGGTCACCGGACACAAGCCGGGCGAGCAGGTGGTCTTCACCGTCGTGCCGCGGCTGCCCGACAGCGGCGCCGGCGCGGCCAAGGCCGACCCGGCCCCCCGGACCGACGTCACCCTGACCACCCGCAAGGCCGACGACGCCGACAACGCGGTGATCGGGATCGTCACCTCGGTCCGGCACACCTACCCGTTCCAGATCGACATCGGCCTGCAGGACGTCGGCGGCCCCAGCGCCGGGCTGATGTTCTCGCTCGGCATCATCGACAAGCTGACCCCCGGGGACCTCACCGGCGGCAGGTTCGTCGCCGGCACCGGCACCATCGGCGACGACGGCAAGGTCGGGCCGATCGGCGGCATCTCGATGAAGCTGATCGCCGCCCGCGAGGCCGGCGCCGAGTACTTCTTCACCCCCGCGGCCAACTGCGAGGAGGCGCGCAAGCACATCCCGTCCGGGCTGACGCTGATCAGGACCGAGACGCTGGACGGCGCGCTGAAGTCGCTGGAGCAGGTCAGCGCCGGACAGACCTCGGCGCTGCCGTCCTGCGGGAAGTAGCCCCGCGGGACGGCAGCGCCGGCCCGGTCACTTGAAGGTCGCCAGCAGCGCCTCGGTGAGGCCGGGCACCAGCTCGGGGCCGGTCAGCACCTCGCGGGCGACGTCCTTGGAGCGCAGCCGCAGGGCGATCTCCTTCTTACCGTCGCGCAGCACGGCGGCGGTGATCCGCACCTCCTCGCGCTTGGGGTGGTTGGCGACCCACTCGGCGAGCTGGGCGTCGGTGGCGTTGCGCGGCCGGGACTGCTCGGCGCCCGGGGGCAGCATCAGGCGCTCGACGACCAGGGCGCAGCCGGCGACCGCGTCGGGCCAGGCGATGGTGCCGAGGAACTTGTCGAGCTCCGTGCCGGGCGGCAGTTCGTCCTGCTCGACGGGGGTGAGGCCGGGCTCGTCGGTGTCCGCCAGGCCGAGCTGCTTGGCGATCCTGGGGTCGGCCTTGCGCAGCTGGGCGCTGTCGACGAGGGCGAACAGCCGGGCGGGGAGGTCCCAGCCGAGGGTGGCGACGTATTCGTCGATCTCCAGGGCGGCCCGGGTGAGCGGGGTCGCGGCCGGGAGCTTGGAGACGTCGTCGGGGGTGTGGGAGACATCGGACATGTCTCAATCCTCACACGTCGCGGCGGTGCCCGGCGGCCACCGGTGACGGGGGTCCGTCCGTCCCCTCCCGGTGCCCGCGGGCCGGGCGGGCCCCGTAACCGTCTGCTAACGGTGGGAACTCGGCCGAAGACTGGTTAAGTTGCTCTGACGACCGACCGATTCCAGACGACACAGCCGAGGTGCCACCGTGGTCTTCCAGATGCCGGAACGCTCAGGGCCGGGTTTCCGGCGAAGGGTGGGCCCGCCCTCGCGGCGGACGCGGGTGCTCCTGCTGACCCTGGGCGTACTCGCGGTGCTCTTCCTGCTGTTCGTCATGTTCGCCGGGTTCTGGACGGACTGGCTCTGGTTCAGGTCGGTCCACTACTCCTCGGTGTTCACCACCCAGCTGTGGACCAAGGCCGGGCTGTTCACGGTGTTCGGCGTGCTGATGGCGCTGTTCGTGGGCTTCAACATCTGGCTGGCGCACCGGCTGCGGCCGCCGCTGTCGGCGATGTCGGTGGAGCAGCAGTCGCTGGACCGCTACCGGGCGGGCCTGGCGCCGTTCAAGCGCTGGGCGCTGATCGCGGTGTCGCTGGTGATCGGCCTGGTGGCGGGCGCCGCCGCGTCCGGGCAGTGGCGGACCTGGCTGCTGTGGGTGAACGGCACGCCGTTCGGCACCAAGGACGCCCAGTTCGGCCTGGACGTCTCCTTCTACGCCTTCGACCTGCCCTTCTACGAGTTCCTGCTGGGCTTCGCGTTCAGCGCGGTGATCGTGGCGCTGCTCTCCTCGGTGCTGGTGCACTACCTGTACGGGGGCCTGCGGCTGCAGGGCCCGGGCCGGCGGGCGAGTGCCGGGGCGCAGGGGCACCTGGCGGTGCTGCTGGGCGTCTTCGTGCTGCTCAAGGCGGTGGCGTACTGGCTGGACCGGTACGCGCTGGCGGTGAAGACCGGCGCGTACAAGGGGGTCGGCGGCTGGACGGGCCTGCGGTACGTGGACGCCAACGCGTTCCTGCCGGCCAAGACGATCCTGTTCTTCGTCGCGATCATCTGCGCGGTGCTGTTCTTCCTCACCCCGGTCCGCCGGACCTGGGCGCCGGCCCTGATCGGCCTGGGGCTGATGGTGCTGTCGGCGGTGCTGATCGGCGGGCTGTACCCGGCGATCGTGCAGCAGTTCCAGGTCAAGCCGAACGAGCAGGCCAAGGAGACGCCGTACATCCAGAAGAACATCGACGCGACGCGGCAGGCGTACGGCATCGCGGGCAGTGAGTCGCAGCAGTACAACCCGGTGAACTCGACCAGTGGCGAGCAGCTGAAGCCGGACGCGCAGACGATCTCCGACATCCGGCTGCTGGACCCGAACGTGGTCGGCCCGACCTTCCAGCAGAACGAGGCGCTGCGCAAGTACTACGCGTTCCCGAAGTCGCTGGACATCGACCGGTACGGCGCCCAGGACACCGTGCTGGGCGTGCGCGAGATCGACCTGAACGGCATCCCGCGCAACTGGATCAACGACCACTTCAGCTACACCCACGGCTACGGCGTGGTGGCGGCCAAGGGCAACCAGGTCGACTCCAACGGCAACCCGGTCTACACCGAGCAGGCGCTGCCGACCAAGGGCGCCTTCGGGCCGTACCAGCAGCGGGTCTACTACGGCGAGAAGACCTCCACCTGGTCGGTGGTCGGCGGCGACAACGTCGACATCGACTACACCTCGGAGGACGGCAAGCCGGTCACCTACCGCTACGACGGCGGCAGCGGCGTCTCGCTGGAGAACCCGCTGACCCGGGCCGCGTACGCGGTGAAGTTCGGCGAGCTGAAGATCCTCTACTCGGACGCCATCAAGAACGGCTCGAAGATCATCTACGACCGCACCCCCAAGGAGCGGGTCGAGAAGGTCGCGCCGTGGCTGTCCATCGACGCCGACCCGTACCCGGTGGTGCAGAACGGCAAGCTGCTCTGGGTGCTGGACGGCTACACCACCTCGGACGGCTACCCGTTCTCCTCCAAGACCACCCTGGGCGACGTCACCAAGGACTCGCTGACCAGCCAGCGCGGTGAGCTGCTGACCGCCGCCAACAAGGTCAACTACATCCGCAACTCGGTCAAGGCCACCGTGGACGCGTACACCGGCGAGGTGACGCTCTACCAGTGGGACGAGGCCGACCCGGTGCTGAAGACCTGGATGAAGGCGTTCCCCGACACCGTGCGGGCCAAGGCCGACATCCCGTCCACGCTGATGCCGCACCTGCGCTACCCGCAGGACCTCTTCAAGGTGCAGCGCGACCTGCTCGCCGAGTACCACATGACGGACGCCGACGGCTTCTTCAACGGCACCGACGTCTGGCAGGTGCCGGCCGACCCCACCACCACGACCGGTGACGTGCAGCCGCCGTACTACCTGACCGTGCGGATGCCCGGCACCCAGGGCGCGAACTTCTCGCTGACCACCAGCTTCGTGCCGGCGGGCCGGGACAACCTGGCCGCCTTCATGGCGGTCAACGCGGACCCGGGCCCGGACTACGGCAAGATCCGCATCATCAAGATGCCGACCGGCTCCGGGGCGCTCGGCCCCAAGCAGGCGCAGGCCAAGTTCAACTCGGACCCGGCCGTCGCCTACCAGCTCAACCTGCTGAAGAACGGCACCGAGTCGGACGTCGAGTACGGCAACCTGCTGACCCTCCCGGTCGGCGGCGGCCTGCTCAACGTCGAGCCGGTCTACCTGATCGGCCGCAGCGCCAAGGTGCCGGTGCTGAAGAAGGTGCTGGCGACGTACGGCAACGAGAACGCCGTCATCGCGGTCGAGGACAACCTGGAGAAGGCGCTGGCCAAGGTGTTCGGCGCGGCCGCGACCGCCGCGCCCGGCACCCCGACGGTGCCCGGGACGACGCCGACCACCCCGACGCCGGGGGCCGGGACGCCGACCCCGACCCCGACCACCCCGCCGACGGCCAACCCGTCCGCGCCCACCACCCCGGCGCCGACCGCCCCGCCGGCCGGCGCGGGTGACCCGGCGGCGCTGCAGAAGGCGCTCCAGGAGGCCCAGCGCGCCTACACCGCCGGGCAGGAGGCGCTGAAGGCGGGCGACTGGGCCAAGTACGGCGAGGCGCAGAAGGCGCTCCAGGCGGCGCTGGACGCGGCGCTCGCCGCCCAGCAGAAGCCGGCCCAGCCGGCCCCGGCGCCGACGGGGTCCACCGCCCCGGCGCCGACCGGCGGGGCCTCGCCCTCGGCGGGCGCGACGCCGTAGCGCGGCCGTGCCCGGCCCGGGGATCCCCGGGCCGGGCACGGTTTTCCTCCGCCCCCGGTGATCGTGTTATGGTTGGTTCACCGACGCGGGGTGGAGCAGCTCGGTAGCTCGCTGGGCTCATAACCCAGAGGTCGCAGGTTCAAATCCTGTCCCCGCTACTCAGTGGCCCAGAGGCCCGGAGGATCATCCTCCGGGCCTCTGGCGTTTTCTCACGGGGGCCGTACACCTGGCTCCGGTACTATCGACCGTCGCCAAGGACGACGGCAACGTGGTTTGTGGGGCCGAAGTGTCGGGAAATCGACAAAGCGCCGAAGCAATTCCGTCGGCTTCGGGTCCGCCCCGCCGAAATCGGCCGGGGCAGGTGTACGCGGGTTGCGGGTGATGCGACGATGGGACACATGGGGGACGTTGCGCGGCCGCTGACAGGCCGTCCGGTGCGGCGCGCCCCATGGAGCTCCTCCCGGCCGGGGGCCGGGGGCGGATGCCGCGGCACTCTGGGGGAGCGGGAGTCGGCATGAGGCTGATCGGAAAGAACGGATCCAGGCCCGCCGCAGCCACCGAGGCGGACACCGACACCTGGGCGGAGAGCCCCGAGAACGCCTCCGGCACCCACCCCGGCGCCCTGCCTGCCCAGCGCACCAGCGGCCTGACGGAGCGCCGGCCCCTCGGCTACGGCCCGGACAGCCTGGTACACGTCTCCGCCCGCCACTTCACCGCCGCGATCGGCCCGTACGGCGCCGCCGACGGACCCGCCCGCCGGGAGGACGCCGACCCGGACACCCTCGACAGCACCAGCTTCGAGACCGCGCTCGCCGCCCGCGAGCAGGCCGCCCTGGAGGCCCGCAACCGGCAGGCCGCCGACGACGGCGACGCCGAGGCCGCCAGCCGGCTCGGCGCGCTGCTGCTGCGCCGCGGCGACCTGGAGGACGCCGAACCCTACCTGCGCGCCGCGGCCGCCGCCGGGCTGCGCGCCGCCGCCAACAACCTCGGCGTGCTGCTGCACCAGCAGGGCCACCGGGCCGAGGCCGCCCAGTGGTGGCGTCAGGCCGCGGTGGCCGGCAGCGCGCCCGCCGCGCACGCGCTCGGCCTCCAGCTGCGCGACCAGGGCGAGGAGGAGGCCGCCGAGTACTGGCTGCACTTCGCCGCCGACCACGGCCACCCGCTCGGGGCGTACGCGCTGGGCGACCTGATGGAGCACCGGCGGGACGTGCGCGCCGAGCGCTGGTTCAAGGTGTCCGCCGACGCCGGCCACCGGGAGGCCGCCTACCGGCTGGCCCGGATGCGCGAGGCCGCGGGCGACAAGGAGACCGCCGAGACCTGGTACCGCACCGCCGCCGCCCGCAGCCACGCCCGCGCGGCGCTGCGGCTCGGCGTGCTGCTGGAGGAACGCTCCCGCACCGACCAGTCGCTGCTGGAGGAGGCGGCCCGCTGGTACCGGCAGTCCGCGCAGAACGGCGAGCCGCGGGCGGCCTGCGCGCTGGGCTTCCTGCTGCGCGACTCGGGCGACCTCGGCGCCGCCGCCGAGTGGTGGCAGGAGGCCGCCGAGGCGGGCGACGGCAACGCCGCCAACGCGCTGGGCGCGCTGCACGCCTCCCGCGGCGAGGCGGCCGAGGCCGAGCGCTGGTACCGCAGCGCCCTGGACGCCGGGGACCAGAACGGCGCCTTCAACCTGGGCCTGCTCTGCGCCGGCGCCGGCCGCGGGCAGCAGGCCGAGCAGTGGTACCGCAAGGCCGCGTACGCCGGGCACCGGGAGGCCTGCAACGCGCTGGCCGTGGTGCTGCTCCAGCGCGGCGACGAGTCGGGCGCCGAGCCGTGGTTCTCCAAGGCCGCCGAGGCCGGCAGCGTGGACGGCGCCTTCAACCTGGGCGTGCTGCACGCCGGTCGCGGCGAGCAGCGGCAGGCGCAGGAGTGGTACGCGCGGGCCGCCGCCGAGGGGCACGGCGAGGCGGCGCTGCAACTGGCCGTCGTCCAGGAGCAGCGCGGCAACCAGTCCGGGGCGCTGGAGCGCTACCGGCAGGCGGCGGCGGGCGGCTCGGCCGAGGGCGCGTTCCGGCTGGCCTCGATGCTGGACCGGCGCGGCGACGCGGACGCCGAGGCGGAGCACTGGTACGCCCTGGCCGCGGACGCCGGCCACCGGCGGGCGCAGGTGCGGATGGGCGTGCGGGCGGCCGAGCGGGGCGCGCTGGAGATCGCGGAGAGCTGGTACCGGCGGGCCGCCGAGGCCGGCAGCCGCAGCGCGGCGTTCAACCTGGGGCTGCTGCTGGCCCGGCAGGACAGCGAGGCCGAGGCGATGCTCTGGTACACCCGGGCGGCGGACGCCGGCCACGGGCGGGCCGCGCTGCGGCTGGCGCTGCTGGCGCTGCGGCGCGGGGAGCCGGTGCAGGCGGAGAACTGGTGCCGGCGGGCGGCGGACTACGGCCCGGCCGAGGTGGCCGAGCGGGCGGGGCGGCTGCTCGGCGCGCTGCACGCCGAGCTGAGCGCCTGACCGTCGGGCCGGGCGCCTGAGCGCCGGGCGTTCGGGAGGGCCGGTCGTTCCGGGTGCGGTCGTTCGGGGTGCGGGCGGCCGGTCAGGCCTTCGTACAGTCCGGACAGAGCCCGCGGTAGGTGATCTCGGCGCCGGAGACCTGGAAGCCGTAGCGCTGCGCCGCCGGGAGGGCGGCCAGCGGGTCGCCCTCGGGGTGGACGTCGCGGATCGCGCCGCAGCCGGAGCAGACCAGGTGCTGGTGGGCGTGGTGCGCGTTGGGGTCGTACCGCTTGGCGCGGCCGTCGGTGGCGACCTCCAGGACCTCGCCGAGGCCCACCAGCTCGCCCAGCGTGTTGTACACGGTGGCCCTGCTGATCTCGGGGAGGCGTTCCACGGCGCGGGCGTGCACCTCGTCCGCGGTGAGGTGGACGTGCTCGCCGTCGAGGACCTCGGCGACGACGCGGCGCTGCGAGGTCAGACGCCAGCCGCGTCCGCGAAGTCGTTCCAGCAGGTCACTCATGCGTACAGAGTAGGCGAAGCTCCGAGTCTGGGCCCAGTATTGACTTAGACAAAGTCCAAGTTAGGATCGAGTCGTCACGACCGGATCACGCGGAGGCACTTCCATGACGACCCAGGACGACCTGCGGCCCACCCTCACCACGGAGTCCGGCGCGCCCGTCGCCGACAACCAGAACACCGAGACCGCCGGCGTCGGCGGCCCGGCCCTGATCCAGGACCAGCAGCTCTTCGAGAAGCTCGCGCACTTCAACCGCGAGCGGATCCCGGAGCGCGTGGTGCACGCCCGCGGCGCCGCCGCGTACGGCACCTTCACGGTGACCGCCGACGTGACCGCCTACACCCGGGCCGCGTTCCTCTCCGAGGTGGGCAAGCAGACCGAGACCTTCCTGCGGTTCTCCACCGTGGCGGGCAACCTGGGCTCGGCCGACGCGGTGCGCGACCCCCGCGGTTTCGCGCTGAAGTTCTACACCGAGGAGGGCAACTACGACCTCGTCGGCAACAACACCCCGGTGTTCTTCATCAAGGACGCCGTGAAGTTCCCCGACTTCATCCACACCCAGAAGCGCGACCCGTACACCGGCTCGCAGGAGGCCGACAACGTCTGGGACTTCTGGGGCCTGTCGCCCGAGTCCACCCACCAGGTGACCTGGCTCTTCGGCGACCGCGGCATCCCCGCCACCTACCGCCACCTCAACGGCTACGGCTCGCACACCTACCAGTGGCAGAACGAGGCCGGCGAGCACTTCTGGGTGAAGTACCACTTCAAGACCGACCAGGGGATCAGGAACCTCACCCAGGACGAGGCCAACCGCCTCGCCGGCGAGGACCCCGACAGCCACCAGCGCGACCTGCGCGAGTCCATCGAGCGCGGCGAGTTCCCCAGCTGGACGGTGCAGGTCCAGATCATGCCGGCGGCGGACGCGGCGCACTACCGCTTCAACCCGTTCGACCTCACCAAGGTGTGGCCGCACGCGGACTACCCGCCGATCGAGATCGGCCGCCTGGAGCTCAACCGCAACCCCGACAACGTCTTCGCCGAGGTCGAGCAGTCGATCTTCTCCCCGGCGCACTTCGTGCCCGGCATCGGCCCGTCCCCGGACAAGATGCTCCAGGGCCGCCTGTTCGCGTACGCGGACGCCCACCGCTACCGCGTCGGCATCAACGCCGACCACCTGCCGGTGAACCGCCCGCACGCCACCGAGGCGCTCACCAACCACCGCGACGGCCACCTGTACGACGGCCGCCACGGCCGCCGCAAGAACTACGAGCCGAACAGCTTCGGCGGCCCGGCGCAGACCGGCCGCGCGCTGTGGGCCGCCACCCCGGTCACCGGGTACACCGGCAACCACGAGGCGCCCTCGCACGCCGAGGACGACGACTTCGTGCAGGCCGGCACCCTCTACCGGCTGTTCTCCGAGGACGAGAAGCAGCGGCTGATCGCCAACCTGGCCGGCTTCATCGCCAAGGTCTCCGCCGACCGCGAGGACATCGTCGAGCGGGCGGTCGAGAACTTCCGCAAGGCGGACGCCGACTACGGGCAGCGCCTGGAGACGGCGGTGCGGGAGCTGCGCAAGCGGTGACGCCGCCCCGATGAACGGCGGGCCCCGGGAGAGCTGAGGAGCGGTCTCCCGGGGCCCGCGCACCTCTTTCGGGCGCCCGCTCGCCTCCGGGCCGCTCCGGTCCGGTGCCGACAGTCGTCACTCCAACGCCGCTCGTTCCTCGCGGCGTCCTCGCTCCATCCCTTTCGGCACCGGCGCGGCCTTCGGCTCACGGACGCGGTCTTTCGGGCGCCCGCTCGCCTCCGGGCCGCTCCGGTCCGGTGCCGACGTCCCCCAGCCTGACGGCCGGGAGGTGCCCCCACGCTCCAACGCCGCTCGTTCCTCGCGGCGTCCTCGCTCCATCCCTTTCGGCACCGGCGCGGCCCTTCGGCTCACGGACACGGTCTTTCGGGCGCCCACGCCATCACGGCCGCCCGGGCGCCCCGGAGGCGAAGGGGCGCGGGCTAGACAGCCAGCCGGCGCAGGGCCTCCTCGTGGAGCAGGCCGTTGGAGGCCACCGCGTCGGCCCCGCCGGGGCCGGGGATGCCGTCCAGGCCGGTGAAGCGGCCGCCGGCCTCCTCGACGATGACGCAGTTGGCCGCCATGTCCCACAGCGACAGCTCCGGTTCGGCGGCGATGTCCACCGCGCCCTCGGCGACCATCATGTACGACCAGAAGTCCCCGTACGCGCGGGTGCGCCAGCAGGCCCGGGTGAGGTCCAGGAACGGGTCGAGGCGGCCGCGCTCCTCCCAGCCGGAGAGCGAGGAGTAGGAGAACGAGGCGTCCTCGATCCGGGAGACCCCGGAGACGTGGATCCGGCTCGCCTTGGCCAGGCTGCGGCCGGCGAAGGCGCCGAGGTCCTTGGCGGCCCACCAGCGGCGGTTGATCGCGGGGGCCGAGACGATGCCGACCACCGGGCGCTCGACGCCGTCCGGGCCGTCCTCCAGCAGGGCGATCAGGGTGGCCCAGACCGGGACGCCGCGGATGTAGTTCTTGGTGCCGTCGATCGGGTCGATCACCCAGCGGCGCGGGCCCGTGCCCTGGAGGCCGAACTCCTCGCCGAGGACGGCGTCGCGCGGCCGGGCGCGCTGGAGCACCCCGCGCACCAGTTCCTCGGCGGCCTTGTCGGCGTCGCTGACCGGGGTGAGGTCCGGCTTGGTCTCGATCTTGAGGTCGAGTGCGCGGAAGCGCTCCAGGGTGACCGAGTCGGCCGAGTCGGCGAGGACGTGGGCGAGTCGGAGATCGTCGTGGTAGTCGGCCATGTCCGAACCCTAGCGAGCCCTCCCCGATCGGGACAGTCGGGCTCGCGGAGCGGACACGGCGACTCCGGGCCACTCCCGGGCGGCCTTCAGTGGCTCGAACCGCTGAGCTGCAGGCCGATGACGCCGGCGATGACCAGGCTGATCGAGACCAGCTTGAGGGTCGAGGTGGACTCGCCGAGGAAGACCATGCCGTAGATCGCGGTGCCGGCGGCGCCGATGCCCGTCCAGACCGCGTAGGCGGGGCCGACCGGGAGGGTCTTCAGGGAGAGGGTGAGCAGGCCGAAGCTGCCGAGGGCGAAGACGCAGAAGCTGATGGTGGGCCAGAGCTTGGTGAAGCCCTCACTGAGCTTGAGGTTGATCGCGAAGCCGGTCTCCAGCAGGCCGGCCAGGATCACCAGGGCCCATGCCATCGCGTGCTCTCCCTGTCGATCGGCGGACGGGCCGTGAACCGGCCCGACTTTCCTATGATCGCCACGAGGTGCCGCGGCGACACCTCGTACACGGGAAAACGGCGAGAATTCCGGCCCCGCCGGCCCGCGCGGCGGCGTACGGGCGGGCCGGCGGGTGCCGGAACGGTTCGTCAGTCGCCCTCGCGGGCCTCCTTGCTGGCGAACAGGCGGCGCAGCGAGTACAGCCGGGCCTCATCGGCGTGGCCGTCCGCGACCCAGGCGTCCAGGGCGCAGTCCGGCTCGTCGTGACTGCAGGCGCGCGGGCACTCCTCGGTGCCGGGCTCCAGGTCGGGGAAGGCGTGGATCACCCGGGACGGGTCGATGTGGGAGAGACCGAAGGAGCGGAAGCCCGGGGTGTCGATCACCCAGCCCGGGTCCAGCGCCTTCTTCGAGCCCGGCTTGACGCCCGGGGGCGGTGGCAGCCGCAGGGCGAGCGCCGAGACGGTGGTGTGCCGGCCGCGGCCGGTGACCGCGTTGACGTGGCCGGTGCTCCGCTGGCGCTCCGGGACGAGGGCGTTGACCAGCGTGGTCTTTCCGACCCCGGAGTGGCCGATGAACACCGTGGAGAGCCCGCGCAGGCGCTCGCGGACCGCCTCGGCGCCGGTGGTGGCCAGCTCGTCCCGCCGGGTGACCACGTACTCGATGCCCAGCGGCGCGTACGCCTCCAGCAGCGGCCCGGCGGGCGCCAGGTCCGACTTGGTGAGCACCAGCAGCGGCTCCATGCCCGCGTCGTACGCGGCGACCAGGCAGCGGTCGATCAGCCGGGGCCGCGGCTCCGGGTCGGCCAGCGCGGTGACGATGGCCAGCTGGTCGGCGTTGGCGACGACGATCCGCTCGTACGGGTCGTCGTCGTCGGCGGTGCGCCGCAGGACGGAGGTGCGTTCCTCGACCCGGACGATCCGGGCCAGGGTGTCGGCGTCCCCGGAGAGGTCGCCGACCAGGTTGACGACGTCGCCGACCACGACGCCCTTGCGGCCCAGCTCGCGGGCCTTCATGGCGACGATCTGGCGTTCCTGCCGGGTGCCGGCGTCGACCAGGCAGGTCAGCCGGCCCCGGTCGACGGTCAGGACCATCGCCTCGGCGGCGTCCTCGTGCTTGGGCCTGATCCGGGTCCGCGGCCGGGAGCCCCGGCGGGCGGGGCGGTTGCGGATGTCGTCCTCGTCGGCGTCCTTGCCGTAGCGGCGCATGGTGCTCGGCCCCCGCTCAGCTGCCGGCCGGTTCGCCGAGCAGCTCGGCCCACATGTTCGGGAAGTCCGGCAGGGTCTTGGCGGTGGTGGCCACGTTCTCCACCTGGACGCCCTCCACGGCCAGGCCGATGACGGCGGCCGCGGTGGCGAGGCGGTGGTCCTCGTAGGTGTGGAAGACGCCGCCGTGCAGGGCGCGCGGGCGGATCCGCAGACCGTCCTCGGTCTCGGTGACGTCGCCGCCGAGGTCGTTGATCTCCTTGGCGAGCGCGGCGAGGCGGTCGGTCTCGTGCAGGCGCAGGTGCGCGATGCCGTACAGGTGGGACTCGGAGTCGGCGAGGGCGGCGACCGCGGCGATCACCGGGGTGAGCTCGCCGACGTCGTGCAGGTCGGCCTCGATGCCGTGGATCCGGCCGGTGCCGGTGAACTCCAGGCCCTCGTCGGTGAAGCGGCAGCTGCCGCCCATCCGGGTGTAGATCTCGCGCAGCTGGTCGCCGGGCTGGGTGGTGTGCTTCGGCCAGTCGCGGACGGCCACCCGGCCGCCGGTGACCAGCGCGGCCGCGAAGAACGGCGCGGCGTTGGACAGGTCGGGCTCGACCACCATGTCGCGGCCGAGCAGGGCGCCCGGGGTGACCCGCCAGACGTCCTTCTCGCCGCCGTCCTCGGGGGCGTCGACCTGGACGCCGGCCAGGCGCAGCATCTCGACGGTCATCCGGATGTGCGGCAGCGAGGGGACCGGGCCGCCGACGTGGCGGATCTCGACGCCGTTGTTGTAGCGGGCGCCGGAGAGCAGCAGCGCCGAGACGAACTGGGAGGAGGACGAGGCGTCCAGCTCCACCGGGCCGCCGTCCAGCGCGCCGGTGCCGTGCACGGTGAGCGGGAAGGAGCCGCGGCCGCCGTCGTCGATCCGGGCGCCGAGCGCGCGCAGGGCGTTGATCACGCCGTGCTGGGGGCGCTCGTAGCAGCGCGGGTCGCCGTCGAAGTGCACCGGGCCGTCGGCGAGGACGGCCAGCGGGGGCAGGAAGCGCATGACCGTGCCGGCGTTGCCGACGTCCACGGCGGCCGGGCCGCGCAGGGACTTGGCCGGGATGACCCGCCAGGCCTCGCCGCCGCCGGTGCCGCCGCTGTCGTTGTTGACCTGCTCCTCGATGCCGACGCCCAGGGCGCGCAGGCCGTCGGCCATCAGCTGGGAGTCGCGGCTGCGCAGCGGACGGCGCACCCAGCCGGGCTCGTCGGCGAGCGCCGCCAGCAGCAGGGCCCGGTTGGTGACCGACTTGGAGCCGGGGATGGTGACGGTGGCGTCAACGGAGGTGGTCGCGACGGGGGCGGGCCACAGGGTCTCGGTCATGGGGCAAGTTTAGGGGCCGTACGGGAACTGTCCCCGCCCGTGGCCGCATGCCGGGACGGCCGTGGTCAACGGGTGCGCGGGGTTCGGTGGCCGCCCCGGCGGTGCCCGGCCGTCCGGCGCCCGCCCGGTGGCCCGTCCGGCGCCCGCCCGGTGGGAGGGGCGCGCGGTCAGCCGGTGGTGAACGGCAGCAGCAGGCGGGCCGCGCCGACGGCGAGGCAGGCCAGGGCGGTGATCAGGAAGAGGGCCACCCAGGCGAGCGCCGGGACGCCGGTGAGGCGGGCCAGCTGGTCGGCGTCCGAGTCGGGGGCGCGGCCGCGGCGGCGCTCCTGCTGGAGCTCCAGCACCGGGCGGACGCCGCCGAGCAGCAGGAACCAGATGCCGAGGTAGGCGAAGCCGGCCTGGAGCTCGGGGCTGCCGAACCAGGAGACCAGGACGAAGGCGGCGCCGGTGAGCAGCACGGAGAACACGCCGAAGGCGTTGCGGATCCGCACCAGCAGCGCGAGCAGCAGCAGGATCACCAGCCACAGCAGCAGGGTGATCCGGTTCAGGCCGAGCAGCACGGCCCCGCCGAGGCCGAGCAGGGCGGGCGCGGTGTAGCCGGCGGCGGCGGTGAACACCATGCCGGGGCCGCTGGGGCGGCCGTAGGAGAGGGTGAGCCCGGAGGTGTCGGAGTGCAGGCGGATCCCGGCGAGCCGGCGGCCGGTGAGCCGGGCGACGAGGCCGTGGCCGCCCTCGTGGGCGATGGTCACCGCGTTGCGGGTCAGCCGCCAGACCGGGCGGAGCAGCACGGCGAGCAGGGCGACCGCGCCGGTGGCCAGGGCGAGCCAGCCGGGCGGGGCGGGCTGGGTGCCGGCGACCCGGTCCCACAGCTCGCCGAGGTGCTGTCCGTCCACGCCGTCCTCCTGTCCCGCCCGCCCCGCGGGCCGTTCTCGCCGGGAGGCCTGGGCCGTCCCGGGCCCCGCAGCCTCCCACGGGAGGACGGCCGGGCGACAGGGGCCGGTTCTCGCGTGGCAAGCTGACGGCATGTGTGGTCGCTTCGCCGCCGGCACCGGACCCGAGGACATCGTCGAGCTGTTCGGCGTGGAGCAGTGGGATCCGGCCGAGACGCTGGCCCCGAGCTGGAACGTGGCGCCGACGCAGCGCGCCTTCGTGGTGCTGGAACGGATGCCCAGGGGGGCGCCGGAGCCGGTGCGGCAGCTGCGGGTGCTGCGCTGGGGCCTGGTGCCGCAGTGGGCGTCCTCGCCGGAGACGGCGGTGAAGATGATCAACGCGCGCGCCGACACCGTCCACGAGAAGCCCGCGTACCGCCAGGCCTTCGCCTCCCGCCGCTGCATCCTGCCGGTGGACGGCTACTACGAGTGGCAGACCGTGCAGGAGGGCCGCGGCAGGCCCCGCAAGCGGCCGTTCTTCGTGCACCGCGCGGACGGCGCCCCGCTCGCCCTGGCCGGGCTGTACGAGTTCTGGCGCGACCGGGCGGTGCCCGCGGACCACCCGGAGGGCTGGCTGGTGACCTTCACCGTGGTCACCACGGACGCCGAGGAGCTGCTGGCCCCGATCCACCCGCGGATGCCGCTGTTCCTCGACCGCGAGGCGTACGACGACTGGCTGGACCCGCGGGTGGACGACCCGGAGCGGCTGGGCCGGCTGCTGATACCCCCGCCGCCCGGTGCCCTGCTGGCCACCCCGGTCTCGCCGGACGTCGGCAACATCCGCAACGACCACCCGGAGCTGACCCGGCCGTGGACCGAGCCGGTGACCACCCTGTTCTGACCCGCCCGCCGCCCCCGCCCGCCGCCCCCCGTACGCCCCTCCCGTACGCCCTTCCGGAGCGCCCCATGACCACCGAGCTCGTCGCCACGCCCGCCGGGGACGCCCGGATCACCGACCACCCCGCGGCGGCCCCGAAGGGCCTGCTCGCCCTCGGCCACGGTGCCGGGGGCGGCATCGAGGCCGCGGACCTGCGGGCGCTGGCCGCCGCGCTGCCGCCGCTGGGCGTCTCGGTGGCGCTGGTCGAGCAGCCCTGGCGGGTGGCCGACAAGCGGCTGGGCCCGGCGCCGAAGACCCTGGACACGGCCTGGCGGCCGGTGACGGAGCGGCTGGCCGGGCGGGGCCTGCCGCTGGTCGTCGGCGGCCGCAGCGCCGGCGCCCGGGTGGCCTGCCGGACGGGCGCCGACACCGGGGCGGTCGGGGTGCTGGCGCTGGCCTTCCCGCTGCACCCGCCGGGCCGGCCGGAGAAGAGCCGGGCCGAGGAGCTGCTGGGGTCCGGGCTGCCCACGCTGGTGGTCCAGGGCGGGGCGGACCCCTTCGGCGGGCCGGAGGAGTTCCCGGAGTTGCCGCAGGGCCACCGGCTGCTGCCGGTGCCGTACGCGGGGCACGGGTTCGCGGTGCCCCAGCGGGCGCCGCTGGGGGCGGACGAGGTGCTGGAGCTGATCACCGACGGGGTCGCCGGCTGGCTGGCGGAGCTGCTCGGGTCCGGGCGCCCCGGGGCGGGCCGGGGCTGCTGACCACGGCTTTCACGGATCCGCCGGGTCTGTTGCGCCGTTCGGGTGAATGTGGCGGGCGGGGCGGGAATGCGGACGGCGCCGGGTTGGTTGACACCCTCGTCAGCTTGAGTCCCGGTGAGAGGCAGCACAGATGGGTTCGATCGCGTGCCCCGAGCGGCCCGAGGAGCGCGAGGCCGCCACGGCCTTGGCACCCGCGTGGTCGGACTGGATTGTCGCGGGCGAGAAGCCCGTCAGCCCGATATCCTCCATTTCGGGGCGGCCCGCAGTGGGCCGTGTTCGCCATGCCGAGGAGGTGGGTCCGGTCGTCGGGACCGAGCACGAGGCCGAGCCGGGCGAGGGCCTGGGGGAGGGCCTGCCCGCGGGTGAAGCGCTCACCGGTGAGGAGCTGGCCGAGGCGATCGGTGAGGACACCTTCCGGGTGTCGGCCGAGGAGAGCGAGGAGGCCCGGCGGGAGCGCTTCGAGCGCGACGCCCTGGGCTACCTGGACCCGATGTACTCGGCCGCCCTGCGGATGACCCGCAACCCGGCCGACGCGGAGGACCTGCTCCAGGAGGCGTTCGCCAAGGCGTACGCGTCCTTCCACCAGTTCCGCGAGGGCACCAACCTCAAGGCCTGGCTGTACCGCATCCTCACCAACACGTTCATCAACTCGTACCGCAAGAAGCAGCGGGAGCCCCAGCGCACCGCCGCCGAGGAGATCGAGGACTGGCAGCTGGCCCGCGCCGAGTCGCACATGTCGACCGGACTGCGCTCGGCCGAGACCCAGGCGCTCGAACACCTCCCCGACAGCGATGTGAAGGACGCCCTCCAGGCCATCCCGGAGGAGTTCCGCATCGCCGTCTACCTGGCGGACGTCGAGGGCTTTGCGTACAAGGAGATCGCGGACATCATGGGTACCCCCATCGGTACGGTGATGTCCCGGCTGCACCGCGGCCGCCGTCAGCTGCGCGGCATGCTGGAGGATTACGCCCGTGAGCGCGGGCTCGTCCCGGCCGGCAGCGGGGCAGGGCAGGAAGCGAAGGGCTCGGGCTGATGAGCTGCGGCGATCCGCACGACACCGAGTGTGGCGAGGTCCTCGACCACCTCTACGAATTCCTCGACAACGAGATGGCCGAGGGTGATTGCGCCAAGCTGCGCGTGCACTTCGAGGAGTGCTCGCCGTGCTTGGAGAAGTACGGCCTGGAACAGGCCATCAAGGCACTGATCAAGCGCTCCTGCGGGTGCGACGACACCCCGGCGGACCTCCGCGGCAAGGTGCTGGCCAGGATCGACTCGATCCGGGCCGGGCAGCGCACCGGCGAGCCGCTGGTGGTCGCCGTCGACACCTCGGTCGAGGTGCACGCCGACCTGGCGGACGAGCCGGCCACTCGGCAAGCCCCCGCCGAGGCGGTGGGTCAGGAGCGGTAGCGCCCCCGCCCGTACGGGCGCGGCGCGGCACCACCATGACGTGAGCACGGGCACGGCCCCGGGAGCGGACGACGGCTCCCGGGGCCGTGTCGCGTCCGCGCGGCGGGCACGCAACCTGCGACGCGGGCGTGCCGCTTTCGGGCCCTGTTCGGGTCACTTCTGCGACCGTCACTCGTTCGAGTGAGTTGGCGGTGCGCCAGCTGCGGCATTCCGCGATCAAGCGTCTCCACGCCGGAGCGTCGGCCTATCCTCTGACGGACGCTCACCGCCGGGCCCTCCCGGCGTGCTGAGCGGCGCGGGTCAGGTACGGCGGGGAGGTCGAGATCGCTACCGACAGTGGAGGCGCAGCCCTGCCGCAGGGCGCCGTGCGGTACCTCGTCGCGGTCCCGGTCGCCGCGCTCGGCTGCCTGCTGCCGCTGGTGCCGGTGGCCGTCCCGCTGGGCACCCCCGGCTGGCTCGGCGCCCCGGTCGACTGGCCCAAGGTCGGCCTGCTGGCCTTCCTCCACGTGTGCTGGGAGTCGCTGGCCCAGGGCCTGCCCACCCCCTGCCTCAAACTGGTCCGGACCCTGCTGCGCCGCCCGCCGCCGGCCGTGCGCGGCCCGTCCCGGCCCAGCGTGAACGCCTTCTTCCCGGTGCTGTTCGCCGGAGTGCTGATGCTGCCCCCGGCCGCCGCCGCCCTGGTCGCCGTCCCGGCCGGACTGCTCGGCCACGCCGAGCCGCACTGCCGGCTGCGCCAGCTGTGGAACGCCGCCCAGCTCGCGCTCTGCGCCTTCGTCGCGTCGGTGGTCTTCCACCAGCTGTCCGGGCCGCAGCTGCTGCTCGGCTCGCGCTTCCCCGCCGCGCTGCTGCCGGGCCTGGCCGCCGTGGCCGCGTTCTGCCTGGTCAACGGGGTGCTGGTGGGCGGCATGCTGATGCTGGCCGAGGGCCGGCGCCCGGCCGTGCTGCTGCGGGGCCTGCGGGCCGTGCTCGGGCTGCCGGTGCTGGTGCACGCGGCCGGCGGGCTGATGGTCGCGGTGCTCTGGCAGGGCCCGTACGGCGCCTTCGCGGCGCTGCTGGCGCTGCTGCCGCTGTCGATCTCGGCCTGGGTGTTCGCCCAGGGCCACCGGGAGCGCGACGCCCACCGGGCCACCGTCCAGGCGCTGGTGCAGGCCGTGGAGATCAAGGACTCGTACACCCGGGGGCACAGCGAACGGGTCGGCAAGGCCGCCGTGCTGATCGCCCGCCAGCTGGGGATGGAGGCCGAGCGGCTGCGCACGCTGGAGTACGCCGGGATCCTGCACGACGTCGGCAAGCTGGGCGTGGCCACCGAGCTGCTGCGCAGAAACGGTCCCCTGAGCGAGGCCGAGCGCCGGGCGGTCGAGGTGCACCCGGTGCACGGGTACGAGCTGGTGCGCGGCATCGCGTTCCTCGGCGAGGCGCACGCCGGGATCCTGCACCACCACGAGCGGATGGACGGCCGCGGCTACCCGAGCGGGCTGGCGGGGGAGCGGATCCCGGAATTCGCCCGGATCATCTCGGTGGCGGACGCCTTCGACTCGATGACCTCCACCCGCTCCTACCGGCGGGGCCGGCCGGTGACCGAGGCGGTGGCGGAGCTGGAGCGCTGCTCGGGCAGCCAGTTCGACCCGGTGATGGTCCGGGCGCTGATCGACGCGCTCGCCGACTTCGACTGGCAGCCGGTGCTGCCGCCGGCCGACGGTTCGATCCGCGCGGTGCCGGACATCCCGCTCGGGGTGCCCGAGCCGGTCCGGGCCCCCGGCCGGGGGGTGCCGGCCCAGGGCGGCGGCGTGCCCACCGTGGGGCCGCAGTGACCGGCCCGGCCGCGGCGACCCGGGCGACGGCCGGGCGTACGGCGGGCGGCCTGCTGCGGTTCACCGGGTGGACGGACTCGCGCGGCGCCGCCGCGGTGCACCTCGCGGCGGGCGCGCTGCTGGCCGCGTCCTTCTGCTCGGTCGCCGTCTGCGGGGTGGTCCAGCCCCGGGTGGCACTGGCCTTCACCGCGCTGATCGCGCTCGGCGAGTGCGTCCGGATCACCCTGCCGGGCGACCGGGAGCAGGCCCCGATCGGGGCGGCCGGGGCGCTGGCGTACGCGCTGCTCGGGCCGCTGCGCGGGCTGCCGACCTCGCACGGGGTGCTCCAGGTGGTGGCCGTCACCGGCGCCGGGCTGCTGCTGGCGGTGGTGCCGGGCGCGGTGCTGCCCCGGGCGGTGCTGCCGCCCGCGCTGCGCCGCCGCCGGCGGCTGCCCGGCCTGGATCCGCTGCGCCGGGACACCACCGCCCGGCGGCTGCTGAGCGTGGGGTTCGCCGCCGCCGTGTTCCAGCCGCTGTACAACAGCGGTCTGCTCGACCGCTGGTCGCCGACCGGCCCG
This sequence comes from Kitasatospora sp. NPDC004240, assembly GCF_053603215.1. Lineage (NCBI taxonomy): Bacteria > Bacillati > Actinomycetota > Actinomycetes > Kitasatosporales > Streptomycetaceae > Kitasatospora > Kitasatospora sp. NPDC004240. The sequence continues at coordinate 71,440 of NZ_JBSGFD010000006.1, forward strand.
GCGTACGGGGCGTTCCTGGCCCTGGTGGCGGCGCTGGCCGCGCTCTGCGACGCCACCCTGGCGGCGGTGCTGCGGCGGGCCCGCAGCGGGCTGCGGTTCCCCGCGGCGCTGGAGGACGAGCTGCGGGCGCTGCCCGGGATCGGCTCGGCGATCGCCGCCACCGGGATGCTGGTGGGGCTGGCGGCCGGCGAGGTGGGGATCTGGGCGCTGCCGCTGTTCTGCGCGCCGCTGCTGCTGGCCCAGGTCTCCTTCCGGCGGGCCGCCGCCGTCAGGGCGACCACCGGGCAGACCATCGCGAGCCTGGCCAAGGCCACCGAGGTGGCCGGCTACACGCCCCCCGGCCACGCCCGCCGGGTCGCCGACACCGCCTGCGCGCTCGGCCGGGAGCTGGGGATGGGCTCGCGCGAGCTCGCCCTGCTGGAGTACGCGGCGCTGATGCACGACATCGGGCAGCTGTCGCTGGTGGAGCCGGTGCCGGACGGCGCGACCGCGGTGCTGCCCGACGAGGAGCAGCAGCGGATCGCCCGGCTGGGCAGCGAGGTGATCCGCCGGACCGGGGTGCCCCGCAGGGTGGCCGACCAGGTCGCCCGGCTGGCCGACCCCTGCCACGGGCCGGACGGCGGCCACGACCGCAGCCTGCCGCTGGCGGCCCGGATCATCCGGGTGGCCAACGCCCACGACGACCTGCTGACCGCCGCCCGCGGCCGGGGCGTGGGGGAGGCGGTGGGGCGCCTGGAGGTGCTGGAGGTGCTGCGGCTGGGGCGCGGGCGCGTGTACGACGCGCGGGTGGTGGACGCCCTCGCGCGGGTGGGCGGCGGAGGGTGACGCGCCGGCGCGCGGCCGGATGACGCGCCGGTCCGCGGCCGGGTGATGCGCCGGTGCGCGGCCGGGCGGGGGCCCGTTGGTGACGGTGTGTGACCGGCGGCCCGGGATCGGGCGGGACCGGCGGGGCTCCTGGGGTTGAGGCGGCGCGGCGGGGCGGGCAGGCTGGAGAGGGGACGGGCCCGGGATGCGGGCCCGACCGTGGGCAGTGGGGAGCGCGGGCGGCCACGGGCGTGGTTGGATGCGGTCGTAGCGTGGAACACCGACCCGGGGCACCGGGACTTCCGGTGCAGGACTGAGCGGACGACGACGGCAGGGACGGAACGTGAGGATCTTCCACCGGGCACGGCACCGGCCGTCCGCCACCTGGCGGCAGACGACCGACCGGGCCTTCACGCTGATCGGCGACGGCCGTTACGAGGACGCCGGTGCGCTGCTGGTGATGGCCGCCGATCTGGAGCCGTGGCTCTCCGACTCCTGGTTCAACCTCGCCCTGCTGCACAAGTTCCGCCGCGACTGGGAGCAGGCCCGCTCGGCCGGCCTGCGGGCGGTCGCCCTGCTGGACCGCGAGCAGGGCGCCCCCGACTGGTGGAACCTCGGCATCACCGCCACCGCCCTCCAGGACTGGCCGCTGGCGCGCCGCGCCTGGCAGGCGTACGGCCTGCGGCTGCCCGGCGGCCCGGGCGAGCGCCCGGACGGCCCGGTCAGTCTGGACCTGGGCACCACCCCGGTGCGGCTGTCCCCGGACGGTGAGTCCGAGGTGGTCTGGGGCCGGCGGCTGGACCCGGCCCGGATCGAGGTGCTCTCCATCCCGCTGCCCTCCTCGGGCCGCCGCTGGGGCGAGGTGGTGCTGCACGACGGCGCCCCGCACGGCGAGCGGGTCACCGACGGGGTGGCGTACCCGGTGTTCGACGAGATCGAGCTGTGGGCGCCGTCCCCGGTGCCGACCTTCGTGGTGCTGCTGCAGGCCGCCACCGCCGCCGACCGGGACGCGCTGGAGCGGCTGGTCGCCGAGGCCGGGTACGCGGCCGAGGACTGGACGTCCTCGGTGCGGCTGCTCTGCCGGGCCTGTTCGGAGAGCCGGATGGCCGCCGACGACGGCCACACCGCGCACCACGACCCGCACGACGACGGCGACGCGGCCCACCCGGGCCACCTCAGCCACCTCAGCCAGGGCGGCGCCGCGGGGATGTCCTGGCTGGTGGAGCGGGAGTGCGGGATCGCCGCCCCGGCCTCCCTGGTGCGCTCGCTGCTGGACCGCTGGGTCGCCGGCTCCCCGGGCAGCCGGGCCTACCGCGATCTCGAAGAAGTGTGCTGAGGGCGGCAACTACCCTGGTGAGGTACACCCGGACGATTCACGGAAGCGAAGCGGAAGCGACATGGCGGACCAGCACGAGCACGACCACGAGCACCAGCACGGTGAGGAGGACAGGCCCGCGAAGGTGGTCGGCACGGAGCCGGACCTGAGCAAGGGCACCGCCCGTCCGATCACGGTCGTCGGCAACCCGGTGCTGCACAAGGAGTGTCAGGACGTCACCGCCTTCGACGGCGAGCTGTCCACGCTGATCGACGACATGTTCCAGTCGATGTACGCGGCCGAGGGCGTGGGCCTGGCCGCCAACCAGATCGGCGTCGACCTCAAGGTCTTCGTCTGGGACTGCCCGGACGACGACGGCGTGCGCCACGTCGGTCACATCGTGAACCCGGTGCTGGAGGACGTCCCGCCCGCCCGCCGGGTGCTGGACGACGGCAACGAGGGCTGCCTGTCGGTCCCCGGCGCGTACGCCGAGCTGCCGCGCCCGGACTGGGCCGCGGTCACCGGCCAGGACAAGGACGGCAACGAGGTCCGGGTCGAGGGCACCGGCTTCTTCGCCCGCTGCCTCCAGCACGAGACCGACCACCTGAACGGCTTCCTCTACATCGACAAGCTGTCCAAGCGCGACCGCAAGGACGCCCTGCGGCAGATGTCCGAGCAGACCCCGCGCTACGCGACCGTGCCGAACGAGTAACGGCCGAAGGCGTGTTGAAGGCCGGCGCGGTGGGACCGCGCCGGCCTTCGTCATGCCTGGATCCGTGGTGTCGGGGCTCCGGACGAACTACGGCTGGACGAACAGCCACTCCGGGCCGTAGGTGAAGCGGGGGTCGGCGGGGAGCTTGATGCCGTTGATCTTCTGGGCGGCGCGGCGCATCAGCCCCATCGCCCCGATGGCCGGGCCGATCTCGCCGGCCCCGCCCGCGCCCCAGGCGTCCTGGAGGGAGCGCAGCATGTCGCTGTAGTGCTGGTTGAACTCCTGCAGGAGGGCGGCGGTGGTCTGGTCGGGCTCGTTGCCGGGGGAGTTGGCCCAGCCGCCCGCGGGGACCCTCCCGACCGGGGAGGTGTCGGGCAGCGGGACGTCGGGACCGTTGAAGTCGAACTTCCCCGTCTGGGGGTCGCGGACGAGCTTCTTGCCGACCGCGATCTCCTTGAAGGCGTAGTAGTGCGCGAGTTCGCCCGGGGCGCCGGGGAAGGGGTTCTCCGGGGAGGCGTCGGTGCCCTCACCCTGGGTCTGGATGACGTGGATGGCTGCGAGCACGTCGTCGATGGTGTTCATCGCGACGATGTCGTTGCCGGCGCCGTGGCTCGATCCGAGCGGGAACTCCACCTGCCGCTCCCCCGTGATCAGGTGGGCGAAATTGGGGAAGACGTCGGCGATGCGCTGGTAGAACGCGCCGATGGTGTTGCCGTCTTCCGCGAAGGCGAGCGGGTGCTCGGGCTTCTCGATGTCGGCGAACAGGCAGGCCGAGTCCCGGGTCAGCCCGCTGAGGAACACCTCCAGGCCGGGGTTGACGCCGCCGGGCAGCTGGCCCGGGTACTTCGGTACGGTGGCGGGGTCGGTGAGGACGACGGTGCCGCCGATGGTGGTGAGCATGTTGCAGACCAGGCCGAAGTGCGACATCTCGTCGAAGACGATCTCGCGGATGGTGTGCCGGACCGGCTTGCTGTTGTCCGGGTCGGTGATCGACCAGAGGGCGGTGGCGTAGGGCGGGATGGTGGAGAGTTCCAGCATGATCGCCCGCTGGAGCGCCTCCTTGAGCTCCTGCTCGGTCCAGTCCTCCTCCGCGATGTTCATGAGCTGGACGATCGCGTCGCTCCGGTAGTCGAGGATTCCGGTCGTCACGGTGGGCCCCTTTCGGTTCGGCTGTCGGCCGGACCGTACTCGGGGGAGGATCGTATGCGGACGTCTGTGGCCGGTATGGTCCGGGAGTTCATCCGGACGAGCGAACGGTGTGCTCCTTCGCGGCGACCTCGGCCTCTCTCGCGGCGACCTCGGCCTCCAGTTCGGCGATCGCGCCGGTGAGCCACTCGCGTTCGGCGCGGCCGGTCGCGCGGGCGATCAGCAGCATGCCCCGCCGGTAGCGGTTCGGCTCCCGCTCGGCGGCCACCGGGCTGCCCTTCCGGTCGTGGAAGAAGCTGGTGGGTTCGTCGAGGAAGGCCAGCCGGCGCCGCAGTACCGCGAGTTGGTCGGCGGGGTCGGGCAGCCGGTCGAGGAAGGTGAGCAGGGTGAAGAAGCGCAGCTGGTCGGAGATCTCCAGTGCGGACGGCTCGCGCAGCCGTCGCCGCAGCTCCGCCCGGCCCTCGTCGGTGAGTTCGAGGGTCTGCCGGGGTGCCGCGCCGCTGCCGGGCCCCTCCCGGCGCAGGAGCTGTCCGGCCTTCTCCATCCGGGTGATGGCGGGGTAGAGCGCGCCGTCGCTGACCGGCTTGACGTGGCCGGTGAGCCGGGTCAGTCGGGACTTCAACTCGTAGCCGTGCAGGGGCTCTTCGTCGAGGAAGCCGAGGATCGCCAGGGTCAGCACGCGCTCTCCCGATCGCTTGTGGGGTGGCCTCCGTCATGCTATCTCTTATCGAGCTACCTCGAATCGAGGTAGCTCGAATCGAGGGGGATGGGCGTCGTGAGGGCGGACCTGAGGCGGCTGGGCGCACTCGCCGGGCCGGTGTACGCGGAGCTGCTGTCCGGCGTGGTCGCGGCGCTGATCAGCACCTTCTGGGTGGCCGGCCTCGGCGGCGCGGCGGTGGCGACCGTGACGCTCGCCGCGAGCCTGGAGAACCTGCTGCTCGGCCCGGTGCTGGTGGTCGGCTCGGGTGCCGCGCTGCTCACCGCCCGGGCGGCGGGCGCGGGCGACGCGGTGGCGGCGCGGGGCACCGCCCGTACGGCCTGGCGGCTCTGCGCGGGCGGCTCGGTGCTGATCGCGGTGCCGGGGGCGCTGTGGCGGGCGGAGCTGGCCGGGCTGTTCCTGGACGGGCCGGCCGTGGCGGCGGCCGACGGCTACCTGCTGGTGGCGTTCCTCGGGTTCCCGCTGTTCTTCGCGCAGAAGGTGGCCGACGACCTCTTCAAGGGCACCGGGGACACCCGCACCCCGATGCGGATGGCACTGCTCTCCAACGCCCTGCTGCTGGTGCTGGACCCGCTGCTGATCCGCGGCCCGCTGGGGCTGACCGGTGCGGCAGTGGCCTTGGTCGGCTCCCGGGCGGTGGCGCTGGCCGTGACGGCGGGGCTGCGGTTCCGGGCCGGCGGGCGGGCCCGTACGCAGGCGGCGCCGGTCGGGCCACTGCTGGCGGCGGGCGCGCCGCTCGGCGTGGACTTCACGGCCCGGATGGCCGTCGGAACGGCCCAGCTGGGGCTGATCTCCTCCTTCGGCGTCGCGGCGCTGGCCGGGTACGGGGTGGGGTACCGGGTGCTGCTGGTCGCCACGATGGCCTTCTACGCGGTGCGGCAGGCGGCGTTCATCGAGACCGGGCGGCGGCTCGGGCGGGGCCTGCCGGGTGACGGGCTCGCGCGGAGCACGGCGCTGCTGGCGGGCGCGGTGGGCGGCGCCTTCGCGGTGCTGTGCGCGGCGGCGGCGGTGCCACTGACCCGGTTGTTCACCTCCGACCCGGCCGTGGTGGCCGAATCGGTGGGCTTCCTGCGACTGATGGGCCTCTACCTGGTCCCGTACGCCCTGGCGGTGGCGCTCGGCGGGGTGCTCCAGGCGTCGGGCCGCGGCCGGGTGCTGGTCACGGCGACGGTGCTCGGGTTGGGGGTCCAACTCCTCGCCGGGTACGGCCTGTCGCGGCTGCTCGGAGTGGACGGGATCTGGCTGGCGATGACGCTCAGCGCGGTGGTGCAGGTGGCGGTGATGGGCAGTGGCCGGGTTCTCGCCCGGTCAGCGCGGGCAGGGGATGCCAGGGTGGGCGGCGTTGGGGCAGGCGATCACGTAGTGGCCGGTCCAGCGGCTGTCCGAGGTCCAGCGGGCCCAGACGACATCGGCGGCGTTCTCCAGTCGTTCGATGGCGTGCAGCCGCCGGGTCTCGGTGGGGAGCCAGGGGTCGCCGCCCGGAGTGTGCGCCTCGTACTGCCCGACGAGCCAGTCCGCCGCGGCGGGGGCGGTGCGCCAGGTGCCCCGGATCTGTGAGGCCGGCCGCAGCAGCCACCAGCCCGTCATCATCGGCGGGAGTTCGGAGAGCCGGAACGCGTCCGGCGTCCACGGGCCGGCGCTCCGACTCCTTCGCCATCAGCCGGCCGTCCCCGGCCCACTCGTAGCCGTGGTAGTGCTGCAAAGGTGCATCTCCTCGCGGGCGTTGGAGGTCCGGCTGCCCGCACGCGGGTGCGGCCAGCCGGGAGGGTGGTCGGGATGTCAGACCGACAGGCCGAACCGCGCCGGGTCGATCCCGGCGCGTGTCAGCTCCTCCGTGGTGAACAGCAGGGGCCCGCGATCAGGCCGCTTGCTGTCACCCAGCGCGAAGACCCCCGGGGAGTCCGGCACGGCCCCGAGCGTCACGCACGTCTCGGTGTCGTCACCCCCACCCTGATTGCCACCGCACGCACGGCTGAAGTGGATCCGGGAGAGGTCGAGTTCGTAGAGGTCGCGCTCGGTCATCGCCTGCACCTTCCGATGATGTGGAGGGGCACGCAACGGCCCCACCCCGCCCGGGATTCCGGACGGCGGAGCCCAACGCTAGAAGGCCGGAGAGCCCAATTGCGCACGCTTTCCCGTCCCCGAAAGAACTCCTCCCGGGCCGGTCTGAGCAGGCCGAAGTCGGCCGCGCAGGAAGTCGGCCTGGCCGACTTCCTGCGCAGTAGCCAGCGGAATTGTCCCTACGGGGCATCCCGATGACGGAAAGCCCAGTCACGAAGCTGCGCCCGTGCGTCGTCGCCCCAGATCGCATATCCCTCGAAGGTGCGGAAGGCGTCAAGGTGCACACGGACGTCACCGGGATCACGGAACACGAGGACGCCTGCGGCCACCTCAGCGGTGACCAGGGCAGAGTCGTAGACGGTGAAGACGTTCATCGGGGGGAGCGGCAGATGGCCGGCGGACGGGATCACTCCAAGCCGAACGCTCGGCAGGAGCGAGACCGCTGCGAGGTGGTCGAGCTGCGCGGCCATGGTCTGAGCCGGTGCCAGCGGCCAGAGGCAGGCCTGCTCCGTCAGGACGAAGGTGAAGTGCTTCGTGGTGTCCCGGAGCACGGTCTGCCGCTCCAGCTTCCTGGCGATCAGCTTCGAGTGGTCGCCGGGGATCATCGCCAGACTGGCGCTGGTGTACTCCGGGGTTGAGAGCAGCCCGGTGATCATGGCAGGCAGGAAGTACCGGAGCTCGGTCGACCCCCTTTCAAGGGTTTCCAGCTCGGTCTGCTTCCTGTCCGTTCCCTTGCGGAGGATTGTCCTGGAATCCTGCCATTCCACCTGCACGGTCGCTGCTGAATCGGACCTGTCGTCCATCACACCTCTTCGGCTTTCTGTTGGCCGCAGGATCTGCCCATGTGGTTGGGTCGTTCTCCGTTCAGATGGCTTGGTACTCCCCGAAGGGCGCGGCGTGTGCCTGGGCGATGTCCCGGTACCGGAGGTATTCGTTCAGACGGTCGTCGGGCAGCAGTTCGGCGCCGATGAACTGCCCGGTGTCGGTGTAGTGCATCCGGTAGACCCGGGTGTCGTCGAACATCCAGAAGTCGTGGTCGGGCAGTCCGGCCACGGTCTGCTGGGCCGTGTCGATGATGCCGATCGATTCGCCGGCCGTGATGTTGCCGGGGTACGCGGCCAACTCGTACCGGAGGTAGTCCGACAGCGGAGAGCGGAGGACATGCACGCGCCCCACCTGCTTGCCCAGATCCGTCATGGAGCGAACCCACGGGTTGTCGGAGCACTCGGGCGGCAGGCCCTTGCCCGCGAGGAAATCCTCGAACTCCTCGCGCTCCTCGTCCACGTCGTAGACGGCCAAGGTTTCGAGCCGGAATGCCGTCCGCTCGAACGTCTCGAAGAGCCGGCTGAAGTCTTCACCCTTGAGCACATGGTCTCCTGTGTTCGTCGCCTCGGACAATGGTGTGATTCCAGTTGTCGGAGGACAGGTCCGGGCCGATGCTCCCTACGGCCCGCCGGGCCGTAGGCGGTCTCCTCGCCGGCGGCCTGCGGGAGTTCCCGCATGCCGCCCCGAGCCGTGTTCTGTTCACTCGCCGTGCTCGGCCCACCAGTCCGTGAACGGGACGGAGTTGGCCAGAGCGATGTCACGGTACTTCTTGAACAGGGCGACCCGGTCGCCGGTGGTGAAATCAGCCCCGAGGTACTTCCCGTGGCCGTCGTAGTTCATCTCGGCACCGGTCTCGTCATCGAAGAGCCAGAAGTCCGGCGCCCCGGCGACGGGATTCTCCCGGTCGGTGACGTCGAGGATGAAGAACTCCTCGCCGGCTTCCATGTTCCGGTGGTACCCCCAGCCGAGCTCGAACCGGAGGTACTCGGTGAGCGGGCGCGCTAGGACGTGCACCCGGTACATGCGCCTCCCGGCCCGAGTGGCATCGGCCACCGTCGTGACCCAGTCGGCGGCCTTGAAGTCCTCCGGCTGTTCCTCGCCGGAGAGGAAGGCGTGATACGCGCTCACTCCGCCGGACTGGCTGTAGTCGTCCAGTGTTTCCAGCCGGAAGGCCTCGCGGTTGAACTCCGAGAACCAGTCTCCGAGGGTCTTGGGTGAGGTGGTCACGTACGGTCGCCTCCTGGATCGGGGTAGTGACGATGCTCCCGAACCGGGTCGGGCATCGGCAAGAGGTGCATGTTTCCGGTACTGGAAACCGGTCCAACTTCGAACGATTGAACGAGACTTCGGCGATCGGGCCGGGGCCTTGGTCGGCGGGCCCCTGCGAGTCGCAGGGGCCCGCCGGAACTCAGGGGTGATGGGTGGTGATGGTGATCGGGTGGGCGGTCCAGGTGGTGAGGTCGCCGATGTAGAGGGTGACGCTCCAGTGGCCGTGGCGGGCGAGGCGGCGGGCGACGCCGCCACTGTTGCCGGGTCCGATGCAGAGGCGGACGAAGTCCCGGTGGGCCTCCCGGTCGAGCAGTGTGCGGACCCGTTCTCGCAGGACGGGCAGCGCGTGATCGAGGTGTCTCCAAGGTGATGGCGCAGGCTGTGGTTGAAGGTTGCGGTTGGATGTCTTCGCGTTTCGATGGCGCGCCGCCAGGGAGCATGGGCATGACGTCATCGTCCATGGGGGGACTTCTTCGATGAACGCGTTAGACGATCTTGCGTCCACGGTGGTTCAGCTGTTGTCGACTGCGGGCACAGCAGCAGCCACCGGTACCGGAACCGCTGCGGCGACCATGGTGGGGGACCTGGTCCGCAGCCGGCTGACCGGCGCGGGCCAGGGCCAGACGGTGGCCGCATTCGAGTCGGCCCCGCAGGACCCCACCGCCCAGGCAGCTCTTCACGGTGCCTTGGTCGCGGTGCTGGCCGCAGACCAACCGTTCGTCGTCTACCTGACCAGCGTCATGCCGGCGCCGGAGACCGCAGCGGGGTCGGCGCAGACGGCGCCGGCGAACGTGGCGTCCGGCGGGGGCGTCACCATCCAGGGGAGCGGGAACAAGGTCCGGGGTAATCTCGCCGGCCGGGACCAGATCATCAACAACATCCGCAGCGGTGACCGCACCACCCTGGTGATTCTCTCCGCGGTCATCGTCTTGCTCCTGGTAGCGGCCGTCTACGGAGGCAATCGGCTGCTGGCCCCGTCGTCGGCCGAGAGCAATCCGCTGAGCGACGCCCGCGCGGTCCAGGCCGTTCTGCCCGCCCAGCAGGACCTGCCCGCCGGTTGGGAGATCGACCCGACCACCCCCGGCTACACGAAGTCGGCCGAAGAGTGCACCAGCGGAATCGACCAGCTGTGCCGCGGCGTGGTCGGCCTCTCGTACGTGAGATACCGGACGGCCGAATCGGCCCACGTCAAGATCCCCGCCATCGTGGAATTCACCGCGACGGCCTACTCGACCGAGGGGGACGCGGCCGCCGCGTACACAGCCACTCCCAAGCATCGCAAGCTGCTGGAGGTCAAAGCCCTCGGCGACCAGTCGATCGCCACGGAGAACGGCAGCGACAAGGAAGCCCTCGTACGAGCGGGAACCGTCGTTGTCGAGGTCCGGCTGTTTCCCTCCGACTCCTATGGCCCCAGGCCGGAGACTGCTGACCTGGACAAGTTCACGCGCATGCTCGTCGAGCGGGCTCAACAAGCCCAGACCGGGAAGTGAGCTTCCCCCGGCTGCGCGGGAGGTGGTCATTACCTGGTCAGGACGGTGTGGGTGGTTCGACGGCCACTGGTTCGACCGTCGCCCGGTGGGTTTAGTGCTTCGCCTCGTACTCGTCCGGGCTGAGCCGTCAACAAGTTCAAACACCACTCGTGCAGCTTCGATCCCTGTGAAGCCACGTGAACCGCCGGAACGCAGTGGGCCGATCGGCTAGCGTCCGAGCCATGCATACGGAGACCTCTCAACCGGCACTGCCCGAGCATGAACTGGTAACCACCAGCACCACCGTCGTCTACACGAACCGCTGGATGACCGTACGCGAGGACACGACTCTGCGGCACGATGGTGCCGAGGGCATCTACGGTCTGGTGGAGAAGCCTGACTTCGCGCTGATCGTCCCGTACGCCGACGGCGGGTTCCATCTTGTCGAGCAGTACCGGTACGCGGTCAAGGGGCGCTACTGGGAGTTCCCCCAAGGCTCCTGGGAGGACAAGCCGGAGGCGGACCCGCTCGCCCTCGCCCGCGGTGAACTCGCCGAGGAGACCGGGCTGACCGCCGGCGCCATGACGCCGCTGGGGCACCTGTTCGCGGCATACGGATTCTGCGACCAGGGCTTCCACGTTCTCCTTGCAACGGACCTCACCGCCGGCGAGACCCACCTCGATGAGACGGAGGCAGGTCTGATCAGCCGCTGGTTCTCCGAAGCGGAGGTGTGGCAGCTCATAGCCGAGAGCCGGTTCAAGGACGCCCCCTCCATCGCTGCCCTGGCCCTCTTCCAGCGCCATCGCGCAGAGCATGGCGAATAGCAGCGCCACGCTCACACCGGCGAACCGGGCAGGACCCGGCATGGCAGGCAACGGCACGGCGGCAGGCCGATGTGAAGACCCTGGTAGGACCGGTCTCACCACCTGATGGTTTGTGGCTTCCCCGGCCCGGCGCTCGTGCCGGGCCGGGGGAGCGGCTCAGGGGCGATGGGTGGTGATGGTGATCGGGTGGGCGGTCCAGGTGGTGAGGTCGCCGATGTAGAGGGTGACGCTCCAGTGGCCGTGGCGGGCGAGGCAGCGGGCGACGCCGCCGCTGTTGCCCGGCCCGATGCAGAGGCGGACGAAGTCCCGGTGGGCCTCCCGGACGGGCAGGGCGCGCACCCGTTCCCAGAGAACGGGCAGCGCGTGGTCGAGGCTGGGGAACAGGACGGGCGCCATGAGGCCGGTGATTCTGGCCCGGACGACGCTCACGGGGCGGACTCGGCGGCGACGTGGCACCACACGAACTTGCCCACCCCGCCGGGACGCGGCGACCAGCCCCACTGGACGGCGAGTTCGCGCACGAGGTGCAGGCCGCGGCCGGACTCGGCGTGGGCGGCCGGGCGGGGGAGAGCGGCGGGGGGCGTGGTCGAGGCGTCGTGCACCTCGATGCGGAGCAGCCCGCCGGCGAGCTGGAGCCGGAGGTAGAGGAGGCGCCCGCGCGGGACGGCGGCGTGCCGGACGGCGTTGGTGACCAGCTCGGAGAGCAGCAGTTCCCCGGTGGGGAGCAGGAGTTCGCCGCCCGGGAGACCGGAGAGGAACGCGCGGAGCTGCTGCCGGGCGATCCCCGGCGAGCGAACGCTGCGCGGGAGCCAGCAGGTGTGTTCGGTCGGGGCGGGGGGAGTGGTCGTGGCGATTTCGGGCACGGCGGAGCCACCTCCGGGTGTGTGGGTGCGATGAGAGCGGCTGAGGGCAAAGGAATGCCCGGGTAGCGACGCCATGATCACTATGTGATGACATGGCGGCTACGTTGAGTAGCATGCTCTTGCTGACTTCCAGAGTGCAAGTCCCCACTTTGGAAGGGTTCAAAGATTGTTGCTGCGGGCAGGGCGCGGCAGACTGGCAACCCACATACCCGACGGAAGGTCAGGCGCGTGCCGGTCAACAGGAATCCGACGGTCCGACAGCGACGGCTCGCCCGAACGCTCAAGGAGCTCCGGGTTGCCGCCAAGTTGACGATCGCCCACTCGGCGAGACACCTCGCCTGCGCCGAGAGCAAGATCAGCCGGATCGAGGCCGCGCAGTCGGGTGTCCGGCTGGTGGATCTCCGGCTGTTGCTGGACCTGTACGGCGTGACGGACACCGCGACCCGGGCGCAACTGGAGGATTTGGCCCGCGAAGGGCGGACTCGCGGCTGGTGGGATCGATACTCGGACACCCTGTCGCCGCTGTACGCGGACTACATCTCGTTGGAAGCCGACGCGGCCGACATGTACAGCATTCAGACGCTTGTTGTACCCGGAATCCTGCAGACGAAGGACTACACACGCGCGGTTGTTCGGGCTCAGATCGAGGATGCAACCTCGGAGCAGGTTGAGACTCTGACCGCGGTCCGGCAGGAGCGTCGCGCCGTGCTTTCACGCGAGATGCCGCTGCGGGTTTGGGCTGTGCTGTCGGAGTCGGCGCTCAGGCACCAGATCGGGGGTGTTGATGTCATGCAGGAGCAGCTGCGGTTCCTCGTTGAAGCTGCCGAACAGCCGAACATCAACATTCAGGTGCTTCCCGAAGCCTCGGACGTGCACGCGGCACTGTTCGGGCCGATGACCATACTGAGCTTCCCGGATTCCACCGAGACCGACGTCGTCTATGTCGACAGTCTGCTCAGCACGTTGTACATGGAAGAGCCGGATGAAGTGCGGAAGTACGCGGCTCTGTTCCGTCGGGCCTTGGCGGAGTCGTTGCCTCGGACGGAATCGGCCACCCTCATCGAACGCATTGCCAAGGAGAAGGTCGAGAGGTCATGAGTGCCGTGTTGAACGTTGACCCAGCTGGCGATTGCTGGCGCAAGTCGTCCTACTCGGGTGCGCAGAGTGAGTGCGTGGAGATCGCCGTCGATGCGCCTGACGCCGTGCCCGTCCGGGACTCGAAGGACCCGTCCGGGCCGGTGCTCAGGTTCTCGCCGGTGGCCTGGGCATCTTTCATCGTGGCGGTCAAGGATGGAACGATGTCGTCCTTCTGACCGGAATGGCGCTGCCCCCGCAGAGGTGTCCGCGGGGGCAGCGGTGGCAGACAAGGGATGTGACACGCATGAGCGTTCTTAAGTCCGTCGGCCAGGCTTGGTACAAGAGCAGCTATAGCGCCCAGGCCGGCGATTGCGTGGAGACGCGGATCGAGGGCGGGGGAGTGGCGGTTCGGGACTCCAAGGCGCCGACGGGGCCGGTGTTCGTCTTCGACCGGCAGGCCTGGGAGTCGTTCGTCGCGGCGGTCAGGGACGGGGAGATACCGTCCGTCTGAACCCCGGAACGGGCGACGGCCCCCGCGGAGGTGTCCGCGGGGGCCGTCGTCGTTCCGTCCTTCGTTCCTAGAAGTCGTCGTCGAAGGAGACCGAGCCCTCGACGGCGACCTGGTACGCCGAGACGCGGCGCTCGAAGAAGTTGGTCAGCTCCTGGACGTTCTGGAGCTCCATGAAGCCGAACGGGTTGGTGGACCCGTAGCGGATGGGCAGACCCAGGCGGGCCAGGCGCTGGTCGGCCACGGCCTCCAGGTACTGGCGCATGGACTCGGTGTTCATGCCGGGCAGGCCCTCACCGCACAGGTCCTGGGCGAACTGGAGCTCGGCCTCGACGGCCTCCTCCAGCATCTCCGTCACCTGCTTCGCCATCTCCTCGTCGAAGAGGTCCGGCTCCTCCTCGCGGACGGTGTCGACCACCGAGAACGCGAAGTCCATGTGCATCGACTCGTCGCGGAACACCCAGTTGGTGCCCGTCGCCAGCCCGTGCAGCAGGCCGCGGCTGCGGAACCAGTACACGTAGGCGAACGCCCCGTAGAAGAACAGGCCCTCCACGCACGCCGCGAAGCAGATCAGGTTGAGCAGGAACGCCCGCCTGTCCTCCTTCGTCTGCAGCGAGTCGATGTGGTCGACCGCGTTCATGTACTTGAAGCAGAACTGCGCCTTCTGGTGGATGGAGGGGATGTTCTCCACCGCCGCGAAGGCCGCCGCGCGGTCGTCCGGGTCGGGCAGGTAGGTGTCGAGCAGCGTCAGGTAGAACTGGACGTGCACGGCCTCCTCGAACAGCTGCCGCGACAGGTAGAGCCGCGCCTCCGGCGAGTTGATGTGCTTGTAGAGGCTCAGCACCACGTTGTTGGCGACGATCGAGTCGCCCGTCGCGAAGAAGGCGACCAGCCGCCCGATCATGTGCCGCTCGCCCTCGCTCAGCTTGGCGAGGTCGGCGACGTCGGAGTGCAGGTCCACCTCCTCCACGGTCCAGGTGTTCTTGATCGCGTCCCGGTACCGGTCGTAGAACGACGGGTAGCGCATCGGGCGCAGGGTCAGCTCGAACCCGGGGTCGAGCAGCATCTTGCGGTCGTCGGCGGTGGGCATTACTGGCAGGCCTCGCAGGACTCGGGGTTCTCCAGGGAGCAGGCCAGCGCGGCCTCCTCCTCCGGGGTGAGGGTCGGGGCTCCCACGGTCGGGGCGGCCACCGGCGCGGCCGTACGGGCGGCACCCGAGGCGGCCTGGGCGATCCGGGTGGCCGGGCGCGAACGCAGGTAGTAGGTGGTCTTCAGACCGACCTTCCAGGCGTACGCGTACATCGAGCTGAGCTTGCCGATGGTCGGCGCCGCCATGAAGAGGTTCAGCGACTGGCTCTGGTCGATGTACGGCATGCGGGCCGCCGCCAGGTCGATCAGCGCGCGCTGCGGCAGCTCCCACGCGGTGCGGTACAGCGAGCGGACCTCGGCGGGCAGCCATCCCAGCTCCTGCACCGAGCCGTTGGCGTCGCGCAGCGCGTCCCGGGTCTGCTGGTCCCAGACGCCGAGCTCCTTGAGCTCGCGCACCAGGTACGGGTTGACCTGGAGGAACTCACCGGACAGCGTCTCGCGCTTGAACAGGTTGGACACCTGCGGCTCGATGCACTCGTACACGCCGGCGATGGAGGCGATGGTCGCGGTCGGCGCGATCGCCAGCAGCAGCGAGTTGCGCAGGCCGGTGACGGCGATCCGCTCGCGCAGCGCCGACCAGCGGTCCGCCCACTCGGGCGCGGCCGTCGGGAAGTGGTCGATGTGCAGCTCGCCGCGGGCGGCGCGGGTCTCGCCGTACGCCTCGTGGCGGCCCAGCTGCTCGGCCAGGTCGGCGGAGCGCTCGTAGGCGGTGAGCATGATGCGCTCGGAGATCAGGGTGGACAGGCGCGCGGCCTCGGCGGAGTCGAAGTCGATCCGCAGCTTGAAGAAGACGTCCTGCAGGCCCATCACGCCGAGGCCCACCGGGCGCCAGCGGTTGTTGGAGTTGCCGGCCTCGGGGGTCGGGTAGAAGTTGATGTCCACCACGCGGTCGAGGAAGGTCACGGCGGTGCGCACGGTGGCGTCCAGCCGCTCCCAGTCCATCGCGTTCAGCAGGTCGCCGGCGCCGGCGCCGTCGGCGACGTGCGCGCCCAGGTTGACCGAGCCGAGGTTGCAGACCGCGGTCTCGGAGTCGTCGGTGACCTCCAGGATCTCGGTGCAGAGGTTGGAGGAGTGCACCGTGCGGCCCGGCAGGGCGGTCTGGTTGGCGGCGCGGTTGGAGGCGTCCTTGAAGGTCATCCAGCCGTTGCCGGTCTGCGCCAGGGTGCGCATCATGCGGGCGTACAGGGTCTGCGCGGGGATGGTGCGCACGGCCTTGCCGGCCAGCTCGGCCTTGCGGTACGCCTCGTCGAAGTCGGCGCCCCACAGGTCGACCAGCTCGGGGACGTCGGCGGGGGAGAACAGCGACCAGTCCTCGTTGGCGTTGACCCGGCGCATGAACTCGTCCGGGATCCAGTGCGCCAGGTTGAGGTTGTGGGTGCGCCGCGCCTCCTCGCCGGTGTTGTCGCGCAGCTCCAGGAACTCCTCGATGTCCGCGTGCCAGGTCTCCAGGTAGACGCAGGCCGCGCCCTTGCGGCGGCCGCCCTGGTTGACGGCGGCGACCGAGGAGTCGAGGGTGCGCAGGAACGGCACGATGCCGTTGGACTTGCCGTTGGTGCCGCGGATCAGCGAGCCGCGCGAGCGGATGCGCGAGTAGGACAGGCCGATGCCGCCGGCGTGCTTGGAGAGCCGGGCGATCTGGGCGTAGCGCGAGTAGATCGAGTCCAGGTTGTCCAGCGGCGAGTCCAGCAGGTAGCAGCTGGACATCTGCGGGTGGCGGGTGCCGGAGTTGAACAGCGTCGGGGAGCTGGTCAGGTACTCCAGACGGCTCATCAGCCGGTACAGCTCGGCGACCTCGGCGACCGACTGCTCGTTGTCGCCGACCGCCAGGCCACAGGCGACGCGGAGCAGGAAGTGCTGGGGGGTCTCGACGACCTTGCGGGTGATCGGGTGGCGCAGCAGGTACCGGGACTGCACGGTGCGCAGGCCGAAGTACTCGAAGCGGTCGTCGCCCTGAGCGTCGATCAGCGCGTTCAGCGCGTCGGCGTGCTTGGCGACGAAGGCGGCGGTGGTGTCGCCGATCAGGCCCTCGGCGTGGCCGACGGTGATCGAGTCGGCGAAGGTGACCGAGCCCTGGCTGACGGCCTCGTCCACGATCTCCAGGGCGAGCAGGCGGGCGGCCAGCTTCGAGTACTGGGGGTCCTCGGCGATCATCGACGCGGCGGCCTCCACGGCCAGCCCGCGCAGCTCGGCGAAGTCGGAGCCGGCGTGGCGGCCGCGCAGCGCGGCGGCGGCGACATGGCCGGGGTCCACCTGAAGGAGATCGACGCTGCGGTCGGTGAGCAGCCGCAGGAGCGCGCCGCCGGGGTCGGAGACCGTCGGGTCGGCGGGGGCGGAGCTGGAACCCTGGGTGGGCAGGGTGGCTGAGGCAGCGGTGGTCAAGGCGCTCTCTCCTGGCGGCGATCGGCGGCGGTGGATCGGGTCGGCCGGGACCGTTCGGGGCAGGGGAGCACGACGCGATCGCCCTGCGGCATCGCGTGACGGTGACATCCCCGGCCCGCCCGCGAGGCCCGGAAGGTACTGCCGTGCTGCAAGGCCTCTGCGGGGAGGCCGTGTGGCACGCGGTCGGCAGGTCATCGGACTCACGGGCCCCCGGGTGGGCCGCCCGCACACCGCTGCGGGGCAGTCCCGGACTCCCACCGGGTTCCCCTGCGTCGACAGCAGGAGTGAGCATACATGTAGTGGCGGCTGACTTTTGCGGCACCATATGTTGTGGCCGGTGTGTCGTACGTCCCGCTGGTCAGCCCGGCGTGTCGGCACCCCGGAAGGCCTCCGGGAGGCCTCCGGGAGGCTTCTGGGAGGCCTTCGGAAGGCCTCCGGGAGGCCCTGTGACGGCCCTGTGGAGACCCCGGAGCCCGTCCTGGGCGGACGCCCCGTCAACGCCCCGGGAGCGCCCCTCAGGCGTACTTCAGGTAAACCTTGTAGGTGCTCGAATCGCCGGTCGGCGAGGTGAACTGCGCGATCAGCCGGTAGTGCCCGCTGGAGGACAGCGCGGCGCTCAGCGCGCGGTCGGTGGCGGCCGGCGCGGTGCTGTCGAGGACGACCAGGGTGAACCAGCCGTCCCGGATCGCCGCCGCGCTGCCCGCGTCGCCGCGCAGGGTCACCCCGGAGGCGGCGTGGTACTCGGTGCCCTTGCGGGCCGACACCCACTGTTCGGGGCGGCTGACCTTGCCGAGGTAGTACTCTGGCAGGCCGTCGACCGCCGTCAGGTAGCGACCTTCCGGTTCGGCGTGCACCCGCAGCACGGCGAGCAGCCGGCCGTCGTCGGGGCCGTCCTGGTAGCGCGCCGAGGACTGCTCCAGGCCGAGGGCGAGCAGCACCACCCACACCAGGATGCCCAGCTGGGGGTTGCGGAAGTGCGCGCCGACCAGGCGGGTGATGCCCACCCCGGCCAGCGGCGCGGCGAGCAGCATGCCGAGGCCCAGGTGCCGGAACAGCACCCCGGGGGTGCCCAGCCACAGGTGGATCGCGGGGACCAGCAGCGCCGTCGCGACCAGGGTCGCGCCCAGCGCCGCGCGGTGCCCCCTGGTGGTGGGGACGAAGTCGCTCTCCGGTGACTCGTTCATCTGCTCGCGCCGCACGTAGGCGACCGCCCCGGCGACGGCGAGCACCGTGAACAGGCCGCCCCACTGGAGTGCGTTGAGGAGGATCTCGGTGCGCGGCCGGGCGCCGTGGCCGAGGGCCGGGGACCACGCGGCGATCTCGTCCAGCAGCCCGGCGCCGAGCAGCGCGCCGGCCGTGCCCGCGGCCAGCAGCAGGACGCGCACCGCCGCCTGGCCGAGGCCCCGGTGCGGCCGGGCGGTGACCAGGGCCAGGGCGAGCAGGGCGGGCACGGCGACGGCCGCGGCGTACGCGGTGGCGGCGGCGAGCGCGAGGGGCACGGCGGCCACCAGGACGAGCGCCACCGGCCGGCGGGCGGTGTGCACCACCACCCAGGCCGCGCAGGCCACCAGCATGACCGCCGGGGCGTCCGGGGCCGCGTAGAAGCCGACGACCACGGTGGACTGGAGGACGGCGTACGCCCCGGCGCTGCAGATCGCCACCCGCTCGTTGAACAGCCGGCGGGTGATCGAGTACAGCAGCACGGTGGTGACCAGGGCGAAGCCCAGGCTGAGCAGCCGGGTGCCCCAGATGCCGTTGGCGTTCGCAGTCCAGCCGGCCAGCGGCGGGTACAGCCAGGGCGAGCCGGGGATCCGGCCGAGCAGGTCGGTGGTCACCGCGGCGCCGTCGGTGAGGTGCGCCAGTTGCTGGCGGCCGGCCACCATGGCGGCCGCCTCGTCGGGGTGTGCGGCGGCCAGCAGACGCAGCGAGAGCGCCGCCTGGATGGCCAGCACACCGGCCAGCAGGGCGCGGGCGATCCAGCGGCGCCGGGGGCTGGGGGCCGGGTCCCAGCCGATCGCCGGGACCTCCGGGATGGTGTACGGCGCGAGCTCCACGACCCGGGAGTCGTCGACCGGCGGCCGCCCGTCGGCGCGGTGGCCGGTGCCCCGGTGTCCGTCGGCGTGCTGTCCGTCGGCGTGGTGGCCGGTGTCCCGGTGGTCGGCGTCCCGGTGGCCGCCCGCGGCCGGGGCGGCGCCGGTGGTGCCGGAGTCCCCGGCCGCCGGTGTGCGCGGGCCCGGGAAGGAGTCGGTCTCAGTGGTCATCTCGGGTTCCGGATGTCGAAGCCGTAGCGGGGGTCGGAGACGCGCTGCCTGAAGTCGGTGAGGGTCGCGGGGACGGCCTCGACCCGCCAGTCCGCCCGCTTGACGATGTTGAACCAGACGAAGCCCACGATGTCGTCGTGCGCGGCCAGTCCGTTGAAGAGCTCGGTGACGTCCGCGCGCTGCCGTTTGCCCTGCTCGGCGGCGGTCTCGCTGATGAAGAAGGGCTTCTTGCAGAAGGCGCGGATCTCGGCCATGGTCGGGCCGTACAGGGTCTCGAAGGTCTTCGGGCCGTGCTGGGTGAAGTAGCCCGTCATGCCGGCCCAGTCCACGTAGGCGTCGCCGGGGTAGTACGGCGCCAGCCGGGTGTTGGGGGCGGGGACGGTGATGTTGGGGCTCCACACCCAGATCACGTTGGTGGCGCCCGCCCGGTCGAAGATGTCGTGGACGCGGCGCCAGGCGCGGACGAAGTCCTCGGCACTGGCGGCCTGCCGGCCCCACGGGTACCAGTCGCCGTTCATCTCGTGCGCGATGCTGATCGCGATCGGCAGGTTGAGCTTGGCGGCGGCCTTGGCCACGCTCTTCACGTAGTCGTCGGTCTCGCCGTTCGCGATGGCCGCCATCGAGGGGGTGTGCGGCTCCCAGGCCATGAACGGCAGCGCCCCGGCCTCGTGGATCCGGCGCACGCCGACGGTGTCGAAGCCGTCGCCCCAGCCCGCGTAGTACTCCAGCACGTTCGGCTGCTTGCCGATCGCCGAGGTGTAGGCGGGCAGCGCGTCCATCGACTGCGGGACGTCGGGCAGCGCGGCCCCCAGGTACTTGCGGGCGGGCCGCAGCAGCGGGGTGACGTCGTACGGGATGTTCGTGGGGGCGGCCTTCGGTCTGGCGGCCGCGGTGGCCCCAGGGGCGGCCGGCCCGCCGGGGGCCCCCGGGGAGGCGCCGGCGGCGGGCACGGCGGCCGGGCCCGGGTCGGCGGCCTCGATCATGGCGAAGCCCGGGTCCTGGGGGCCGCAGGCGGTGGCCAGCAGCAGCGCGGCGGCCGCGACCGGGAGCAGCAGCCGGCGCCGGCCGGCCGGCCGGGAGGGGGCGGACATCGTGATCACACAGCTTCCGAGGGACGCGGCTGGACGAGGACCCGGCCCACGATGGTGGCGTAGAAGAGGCCGGACGCGAGGACGAGCGCGAAGTTCAGCGGGCCCATCGTGAGCATCCGCCAGATGGCACCGCCGACCCAGAGGACGGCGGTGCCGCCGCCCCAGCCGATCATGCCGACCCAGAAGCGCCGGGTCTTGTTCTTCTTGGCGCCGCTGGACCCGGTGGGCTGCCAGGCCATCCGGTTGCGCCGCAGGATGTCCCAGATGGCGAAGACGTGCGCCCACCCGTACATCATCCGGGCCGCCCAGGCCTCCAACCGGTAGGGGTTGCGGTGCCAGTACGGGAAGACCACGGTCGCGTAGAGCAGCCCGGGCAGGACCAGCACGGTGCTCTCCCAGCGGATCAGGTCGGGCCGCATCAGCAGCAGCACGATCGGGATCATCGGGGAGACGAGGGTGAACAGCGCGGTGTGGATGTAGTAGAAGAAGCCGGACAGGTAGCACATCCGGGTCACCGGCCGCAGCTTGGTCTCCCAGAACTTGCGGCTGCCCAGCAGGCTCATCGAGCCGGTGCACCAGCGGTACTGCTGGTTGAAGAACCCGCCCACGTTGTCCGGGCAGACCCCGGCGGCCAGCGCGACCGGCACGTACTGGAGGTCCCAGCCGAGCCGGCGCAGGTCGAAGCCGGTGTGCACGTCCTCGGAGTGCCCGATCAGCGTGGTGCCGCCGTTCTGCTCCAGGGCGGCCCGCCGGTAGACGGCGCAGCTGCCCACGCAGATCGCGCCGTCGCTGCGCTGCCGGGAGACCTGGACGGTCCGGTAGAACAGCTCCTGCACCGCGCCGGCGCCGCGCTCGATCCAGTTCTGGGTGTCGAGGATGCGGAAGAACTGCGGGGACTGCACGATGCCGAGCTTCGGGTTGTCCGCCATGTACGGCAGCAGCTCGTCCAGCAGGTCCGGCCGGGGCGCGAAGTCGGCGTCCAGGATGAGGATGAAGTCGCTGTCGGAGTTGCGGAAGCCGAACTGCAGGTTGCCGGCCTTCTTGAACCAGCCCAGGTTGTCGCGGGTGCCGTAGACGAACTCGAAGTCCACGGCCATCTGGGCCAGCTGCGGGCTGTTGCTGTCGTCCAGCACGTAGGGCGTCACCTCGCCCGGGTACTGGTCGCGCAGCCGGGCGACGTGGGTCCAGGTGTTGTGCAGGACCTCGATCGGCTCGCCGGCCACGGGCAGGAAGACGTCCACGGTCGGGTAGCGCTCCGGCCGCCAGGCCTTCACCAGCGCGCGGTGGCGCTTGAGGTCGAAGGTCTCGTTGAAGCCGTGCACCCAACGGGATATCAGGTAGTAGACGACGGTGAAGCCCAGCGGCGGCACGAACACCCAGAACCACGGGGTGGCGGTGATCAGGCCGATCTCGCTGGCGACCATGCAGGCGAAGCTGATCAGGGAGAAGACCGTCAGCACCCAGAGCCGGCTGCGGGTGTAGGAGTACTTCTCGGTGTTGTCCGGCGGCTGCGGCAGGAGCCCCCACTGGGTGCGCGCGGCCGGGTCGCGCCGGCTCCGGCGGCGTGAGGCGGGTGCCCGCCGGCTCCCCGCGACGCGGGTGCCCTCGGTGACGGTCACGTGGCTCTCTCCCCCGGAAACCGTATTGACGTGTGATCGGCGGTCCCGCGCGGCCGGTCGGGGGGCCGCGTGGACCCCAGGATCGTACGGGACGGTCGCTGACCGTTTCGCGTCCGGTTCGGTTGAGGGCCTGTCCGGAACCGCTGTCCTGCACCGATCGTGTTGGGGGCGGAGGGCCTGTGTACGGTTAGGCGCTCGCCGGGCCGTGCGGACGGACCGGCTCGGTATCGGACGGTACGGACGGTTCATGGCTAGAGGGATGGGCGGCGCGGGCGCTGCCGCACGGCTCGTACGCGGGGTGCGGGCGGTGGTCGCGTACGGCACGGCGGCCGTGCTGCTGGTCGGCTGCACCGACGGGGCGGACCGCACGCAGGCCGGCCCCGTGGCGTCGGCCACGGTGCCCGCGGCGGCGCCGGAGAGCCCGGCGCAGAGCCTGTGCTCGTCCCCGCAGGAGCCCTTCCCCAAGCGGCCGGTCGACGGCGGGACGAAGATCATCGAGCCGAACCCGTGGAACACCGCGGGCACCGTCTGCCTGGACACCCCCGGCGACACCGGCTTCACGGTGGCCGAGACCCGCGACTTCGTGCCGAAGACCCCGCTGGCCCCGGGCGCCTACCCCAACATCTCCACCGCGCCCGGCGCGAGCGGACTGCCCGTCCCGGTCAGTGCCCTCGGCGACGCCACCAGCGACTGGGAGGCGGCGGGCAAGGCGACCGGCTCGTTCAACCTCTCCTACGACCTCTGGTACGGCTCCAGCCCGGACAACTGCGTCCCGGGCGACAGCGCCGAGCTGATGATCTGGCTGGACGCCACCGACAGCGTCAAGCCGGCCGGGAGGAAGGTGACGGACGCCCAGATCATCGGCGACGCCGCCTGGGACGTGTACGAGGCGCCGATCACCGGGCCGCACAGCGTCATCAGCTACGTGCGGACCGAGCCCACCCACACCGCCCGCGGGCTCAACCTGCGGCTCTTCACCGCCGACGCCCTGATGCGCGGTTACGTCCCGCCGGGCTCGTACCTGTGCCGGGTGCAGGCGGGCTTCGAGATCTGGAGCGGCGGCACCGGGCTGCGCGCCGGGTCGTTCGCCTTCCACAACCGGGTCGGACTGCCGGCCGGCGAGGTACCGGCCGGGGCGCCCGGGATCTGCCTGCGCCACGGCGGCGGCGGCCTGGCCGGCACCCCGGTGACCGTCGGCTCCTGCGGCGACCTGGCCGTGTCGACCAACTGGACGGTGGGCAACGACGGTTCGCTGCGCGGCGGCGCGGCCTGCCTGGCCCCGTCCGGCAGCGGGAACGGCATCACCCTGGCCCGCTGCACGGGCGGCACCGGGCAGCGCTGGGCGGCCGGGACCGGCCAGAGCCTGGTCCACCAGGAGTCGGGCCTGTGCCTGGGCACCACGGGGGGCACCCTCGCGGACGGGACGCCGGTGCTCCTGAGGGCCTGCGCCGACGTGGTCTCACAACGCTGGAAGCTCCCGTACAACGGGCGCGCCCAGTAGTCGAACAGTCGTCGAATCGTGCGTGGCCGTACTCTCCGTCACCGCACCCCCCATGGGCGTGGCGGGGTTGATGCCCTAGCATTCCGACACATGAGCGATCGACCGGTACCGGGTGGCGAGCCGGGTCAGACCCCGGGGTGGCCCCCGCAGCAGGCACCGGCCGGCGGGGCCGCACCGGCCCCGGGGGTGCCCCCGCAGGCGTCCCCGAGCGGCGCGTTCGGCCCGGCCCCCAGCTTCGGCCCGCCGCCCGCGGCGCCCGGTGCGCCCGTGCCGGCTGCGCCGCAGGTCCCTCAGCCGCCGCAGCCCCAGCCGACGCAGCCTCAGGGCCAGCCGGTCCCGCAGCCCCAGCAGCCGCAGCCCGTGCAGCCCCAGCCGGTCGGGCCGACGCAGGCTCAGCCGGTCGTGCCGCAGCCCCAGCCCCAGCAGCCGTGGCAGCAGGCCACCCTCCCGTCGCCCCCCGCCGGCACCCCCGACTGGGAGGCGCTGGCGAACCGCAACGAGGCGGACGCGAAGAAGAAGCGCCGCATGCGGATGATCATCGCCGTGGCGACCGTCGTGGTCCTCGCCGGCGGGACGGCCGCCGGCCTGGTGCTGCTGAAGGACAACTCCGGGACCCCGTCCGCGAACGGCTCGCCCACCGCGAGCGCCAGCGGCGGCGCGACCGGGAGCCCCAAGAGCCCCGCCCCGACGGCGAGCGGCACACCGAAGAGCATCCCCGGCCCGGCGACCGTCGGCAGCATCCCGGCGGCCAAGGGCACCGTCGCGCTGGGCCTCGGCTCCGACGCGAAGCAGGGGACCATGCCCGGCTACCCCGGCCAGGTCCTCAAGCTCCCCAGCGGGCAGAACTCCTTCGCCCAGAGCGCCGACCAGGTGGTCGACACCGACAAGAGCTTCACGGTCTCCGCCCGGGTCTTCGTCGACGTGCCGACCGGCAACCGCAGCGCGGTCAGCCAGGGCGACGGCCCCTACTACTCGTACTCGCTCGGGCGGGCGGCCGCCCCCGACGGCCGCAACCTCTGGTACTTCAAGGTGCAGCTGCCCGGCGGCGGTTCCGCGGTGGCGTGGTCCAAGGGCGAGGCGCCGGTGAACCAGTGGGCCCTGCTCACCGGGGTCTACGACGCGGCGGCCGGCCAGATCACGCTGTACATCAACGGCGCGGCCCAGAGCGCCGAGAAGGCGGCCGGGGTCAAGGCCAGCGGCGCCGACACGCTGCAGATCGGGCGGCTCAGCTCCAACTCGCAGTGGAGCGACCCCTGGCACGGCGCCGTCGCCGACATCCAGACCTGGAGCCAGGTGCTGCCGGAGGCCGACATCGTCAAGATCGTCGCCGGCCCGAGCTCCCCGCCGTCGCTCCCGCCCGCGGCCGCCTGGCTGACCGGCTGATCGGCCGCCCGGCTGACCGGCTGACCGGCCGGTCGGCCGGGCCGGCACCACGAGAATTCCCGGGCGGGCCGGGCCGACCGCGGCCCCGGCCCGCCGCCGCGCCCGGGCGCGGCGTCCCGAACGAGGAGCAGTACCTGATGAGCGCGGACGGCCGTTGGATCCGCCCCGAGTCCACCCGCATGCCGGTCCTCACCCCGCGGCCGGCCGGGGTGGCCGACCGCGGCCCCGGGGTGCCCGGTCAGGCGCAGGGCCCGTCCCGCACCCGCCGCCGGCGGCCCGAGCCGGTGGCCCGGATGCCCAGGCCCGCCCTGCGCACCGACCTGCTGCCGCTGCTCGCGGTGCTGCTGGTGCAGGGGGCGCTCTCCTTCCACCTGCTCGGCAGCAACACCGCCTTCGTCGACGAGGGCACCTACATCTACGCCGGCTACCAGGAGTTCGCGAACCTGGTGGACGGCAGCCCGGTGGCCACCTACGAGACCTTCTTCTCGGGCTCCCCGCTGATCTACCCGGTGATCGTCTCGCTGGCCGACATGGCGGGCGGGCTGACCGGCGCCCGGTTGCTGAGCCTGACCTTCATGCTCTCCGCCACGGTCGCGGTGCACCTGGCCACCCGGCGGCTGCACGGCTCGCTCGCGGCCTTCTGCGCGGCGGCGGCCTTCGCCGCGCTCGGCCCGACCCAGTTCCTGGGCGGGCTGGCCACCTACGACTCGATGGCGCTGGCGCTGCTGGCCTGGGCCGGCTACCTGGCGGTGCGGCTGACCACCGGCGGCGGCCACCCGAGCCTGGTCCTGTCCGGTCTGCTGCTGGCGGTGGCGGGCTGCACCAAGTACGCCGCGCTGCTCTGGGTCCCGGTGGTGGCGGGGATCGCGGTCCTCGCCGGGCCCGGCGGTCCGGTGCTGGCCTGGTGGCGCTGGAAGCGCGGGCTGCTGCTCACCCTGACCTTCGTGCTGGCGCTCGCCGCGGCGGCCCTGCTGGCCGGTGAGCGGTACGTCAACGGCTTCAACCACACCACGCTCAAGCGCGCCCCCGGGCACGACGCCTACTCCTACGTGGCCGAGGAGGCCGCCAAGTGGGTCGGCGCGCTGCTGGTGCTGGCGCTGATCGGGATGGTCGCTCAGTTCGTGGCCGCCCGCCGGCGCGGCGGCGACGCCTGGCCCGAGTTCTGGCTCGCCGCGCTGCTGCTGCTCGCCGGCGTGCTGGCGCCGGCCAACCAGATCCGCATCCACACCTGGCTGTCGCTGCAGAAGCACGTCGACTTCGGCGCCTGGTTCTCCTGCGTGGTGGTGGGCGCCCTGCTGGCCAGGACGGTCCTCGCCCTGCGCGAGCGCCTGCACGTCACGGCGGGGATCGTGGTCGCCGCCCTGGTACTCGGCCCGCTCGGCTGGGCGGGGGCGGCCCAGGGCCGGGAGATGTTCGGCGAGTGGTCGGACTCCAAGGAGTTCGTGGCCGCGCTGGAGCCGTACGTGGTCAAGGGCGCCGACCGGTACCTGGTGGAGAACTACAACGTGCCCGCGTACTACCTGCGCGAGCAGGCCAACTGGCAGCAGTGGAAGGACCTGGTCGGCGTCTACCGCAAGGACCCGGCCACCGGGAAGGCCCAGGTCGGCGTCGAGGCCATCCAGGCGGGCATCCAGGCGCACGAGTGGAAGGTCGTCGTCCTGGACTTCACCCAGACCCCGGACATCGACCGCGCGGTGCAGCCCACCCTGAAGGCGGCCGGCTACCGGGTGGTCACCGTGGTCCGGAGCGGGGAGCACGGGCGCTACACCATCTACGTGGCGCCGGGGTACGACAAGCACAAGTGACCGCCGTCCGGCGCCCCGTGGTGGAGCCGGCCGACCGGAGCGCCGCGGCCCGGCGTCCCGTGGTCCGTCGGAGGCGGGCCGTGCTCCGTCAGAGGTCCATCGTGTAGACCCAGAGGACGATCCCCGGGCGCACCTCCCAGTCGCGCTCCGGGGCGCGCCGGAAGCCCAGCCGCTCGTAGAGCCGGTGCGCGGAGGTCATCGACGGCTTGGTGGAGAAGGCCATGCCGTCCAGGCCGAGTTCGCGGCTGCGCGCGATCGAGGCCCGGACCAGCGCCTCGCCCGCGCCCCGGCCGCGGGCCGCGCGGCCGACGGCGAGCATCCGGATCTCGCCCTCGTGCGGCGCGGCGATGTCGGCGAACGGCGTCCCGCCGACCGCGAAGGTCACGCAGCCGAGCAGCCGTCCGTCACCCGGGTCGACCGCGACGAGGAGCTCGGCCTGCTCGAACCGGGGGCGGGCGTCGAGGAGTTGAGCGGCGTACGGGCCGTCGGCCGGGCTGTGCCCGTCACCGACGAAGGCCTCGTGGGTGACGGCTCCGACGGCGGCGAGGTCCGAGTCGAGCGCCCGGCGGATGACGATGTCCATACGGACAGTCTGCCCGGACGGGCGTTCAGGCCGGTGGGCAGGGTCGTGGGCGCGGTGGCGGGCACGGCGGTGCGCGGCAGGCCGGCGGCCCGGGGCGCGGAGAGCCGGTCGTCCAGCAGCGGGTCGCGGGGGTAGCCGCCGGGCCGGTGCCAGTTGTCGCGGCCGGTGCGGTTGCGGTCGAGGTCGCGCCCGACCAGTACGCCGAGGAGGCCGAATCCGCCGACGGTGCCGAGCAGGGCGAGCGCGCTTGCGAGTGTGTCGGAGTCCATGACTCCACTCTCGTCCGACGCCGGGGCGGCCACGAGTGGCAGCAATGACCGATCGCATCGAAAAACTGCCATCCCGGCCCTGGCGTTCCCCGCGCCCCGGACGGCATCCTGGGCGGCATGCTGAGGAACGTGGTCGCCGTGGTGCTGGAGGAGGTCCACCCCTTCGAACTGGGCGTGGCCTGCGAGGTGTTCGGCCTGGACCGGAGCGCGGACGGCCTGCCGGTGTACGACTTCGCCATCGCCGGGGTCCGCCCCGGGCCGCACCGCACGCACGCCGGGTTCTCCGTCGACGTCCCGCACGGCCCCGAACGGCTGGCCGAGGCCGACCTGGTGGTGGTGACCGCGACCGGGCAGCGGGACTCCTTCCCGCAGGCGCTGACCGCGGCGCTGCGGGCGGCCGTGGACCGCGGCGCCCGGGTGCTCTCCATCTGCAGCGGCGCCTACGTGCTGGCCGACGCCGGGCTGCTGGACGGCCGCCGCTCCACCACCCACTGGCGGTTCGCCGCCGACCTGGCCGAGCGCTACCCGCGCACCCACGTGGACCCGGACGTGCTGTACGTCGACGAGGACCCGGTGCTCACCTCGGCGGGCACCGCGGCCGGCATCGACGCCTGCCTGCACCTGGTGCGCAAGCTCCAGGGCGCCGAGGTGGCCCGCGCGATCGCCCGCCGGATGGTCGTGGCGCCGCACCGCGAGGGCGGGCAGGCCCAGTTCGTGGCCCGGCCGATGCCCGACGGGGGCGGCGAGTCGCTCGGCCCGCTGCTGGACTGGCTCCGCCACCACCTGCACGAGGAGGCCACGGTCGAGCAGTTGGCCGCCCGGGTGCACATGTCGCCGCGCACCTTCGCCCGCCGCTTCCACCAGGAGACCGGCACCACCCCGCACCGCTGGATCACCGGCCAGCGGCTGCTGCTCGCCCAACGGCTGCTGGAGAGCACCGACGAACCGGTGGACGCGGTCGCCGCGCGCACCGGCTTCGGCAACGCGGCGACCCTGCGCCACCACTTCGGGCGCCGGCTGGGCACCACACCGCTGGCCTACCGGCGGTGCTTCGCGGGCGTCGGCCCGGACGAGCGGGCCGAGCGGATCTAGAGCGCATCCGGAGCGCATCCGGAGCGCATCGCGAGCGGGCCGAGCGCATCCGGCCCGCGCCCGAGGACCCGGCTCAGTCGTCCGCGGCCAGGTGCCCGGTGTCGTTCCACAGGTCGGGCCGCAGCCGCCCGTCCTCGGCCCGCCAGACGCTGGCGGAGCAGTTGCGGACCTGGTCCAGGCCGAGCAGCTGCCCCTCGGTGAGCCGGTCCAGCGCGTAGCGGAGCATCAGGACGGTGCAGTCGTGCGCCACCAGCAGCACCGGGCGCCCGGCCTCCTCCTCGCCCAGGTCACGCAGCAGGCTGCGCATCCGCAGGGCGACGTCCGACCAGGACTCGCCGCCGGGCGGGCGGTAGTACAGCTCGCCCATCTTGCGGCGTCTCGCCGCCTCCTCGGGGTACCTGGCCTCGATCGCCGCCTTGGGCAGCATCTCCAGCACGCCCAGCTCGCGGTCGCGCAGCCGCTCGTCGTACCGGATGCCGATCGAGATCGGCACCGCGCCGAGCCCGGCGGCCTGGGCGAGTGCGATCCGGGCGGTCTCGGCGGTGCGCACGTACGGCGAGCACCAGACGCTGCGCGGGCGGTCGGCGCTGGGCAGGGCGGCCCACCAGCGGCCGAGCGCGTGGGCCTGCTGCTGGCCGTGGAGGGACAGCGGGATGTCCGCGTCCCGGCA
This sequence comes from Kitasatospora sp. NPDC004240, assembly GCF_053603215.1. NCBI lineage: Bacteria > Bacillati > Actinomycetota > Actinomycetes > Kitasatosporales > Streptomycetaceae > Kitasatospora > Kitasatospora sp. NPDC004240. The sequence continues at coordinate 100,833 of NZ_JBSGFD010000006.1, forward strand.
GCTGATCGGCACGCTGAGCGCGCCGGTGGCCTCGGCGAGCTGGAACTCCACGTTGGCGGTGGATTCGCCGTGCCGGGTGGCGATCAGTACGGACGGCAGCCGGCCGGCCCCGCGGTGCCGTCCGTTGAGCGGGCCGCCGGCGGTGAAGGTCGTTCCGGCGGTGAGCGTGGTTCCGGTGGTGAGGGTGGTGTCGCCGTTGAGGCCGGTGCCGGTGTTGCCGGTGGTTCCGTCTGCCATGCCGCTGCTCCCCGTGGTCGTGGTCCCCGTGGTCGTCGGTCCCCGTGAAGGTGGTCCCCGTCATGTGGTCCCTCGGCGGGCGGTCGTTCATACATATGATCGCGCCGTCTCCTCCAGTGTTCACGGAGGAGGCGGCGCGATCACAGGGCGCGCGCGGGGCGTATCAGTGCGCTGCCACGGGCTCCGGCGCGTTCTCCGGCTCGTCGCCGCGGCCGGAGTCCGCGCCGTAGTCGGCCGGCCGGGTCTCGTCCGGGCCCTCCGGGGTCTTCAGGGCCCGCAGCACCAGGGTGAGGGCCACGGCCACCACCAGGTTGAGCACGAAGGCGGTGAGCCCGATGTAGCCGATCTCGCCGATCCCCGGGATCTCGGCCGCCGAGCCGCCGAAGTGCTTGGTGGCCGGGCTGGCGATGCCGTACGCCTTCCAGGTGCCGTAGGCCATGCCGGCCGCCCAGCCGGCGAACAGCGCCCAGTGGTGGAACCAGCGGGTGAACAGGCCGCCGACGATGGTGACGAAGGTCTGCAGGATCCAGATGCCGCCGAGCAGCTGGAGGTTGATCGCGGCCTGCTTGTCCATGGTCAGGACGAAGGCCAGTGCGCCGACCTTCACCAGCAGCGAGGCGATCTTGGCGACCCGGGTCTCGTCGGCCGCCGTGGCGGTGGGCCGCAGGTACTCCTTGTAGACGTTGCGGGTGAAGAGGTTGGCCGCCGCGATCGACATGATCGCGGCCGGCACCAGCGCGCCGATGCCGATCGCCGCGAAGGCGACGCCGGTGAACCAGTCCGGGAACATGTCCTCGAACAGCTGCGGCACGGACAGCTGGGCGTTGAAGCCCGGCACGCCCTTGCCCACGCCCGCCGCGATCGCCATGAAGCCGAGCAGGGCCAGCAGGCCGAGCATCAGCGAGTAGGCGGGCATGATCGCCATGTTGCGGCGCACGGTGTTGCGCGACTTCGAGGCGAGCACGCCGGTCACCGAGTGCGGGTACATGAACAGCGCCATCGCCGAGCCGAGGGCCAGCGTGGCGTACGTCCACTGCTTGTTCTCGGGGACGATCAGCGAGCCGGCCGACTTGGGCGCGCTGAACTTCTCGCCCACCGCGTCGAAGATGTGGCCGTAGCCGCCCAGCCGGATCGGGATGTAGATCACCGCGACGATGATCACGATGTAGATCAGGGTGTCCTTGACGAAGGCGATCAGCGCCGGCGCCCGCAGCCCGGAGGAGTAGGTGTAGGCCGCCAGCACGCCGAAGGCGATGAACAGCGGCAGGTCCTTGACGAACCAGTTGGTGCTCTCCCCGCCGCCGACCCCCAGCACGTCCAGCACCGCCTGGATGCCGACCAGCTGGAGCGCGATGTACGGCATGGTGGCGAGGATGCCGGTCAGCGCGACCACCAGGGCCAGCGGCCGCGAGCCGTAGCGCCCGCGTACGAAGTCGGCCGGGGTGACGTAGCCGTGCACCCGGGAGACCGACCAGAGCCGGGGCAGGAAGAGGAACACCAGCGGGTACGCGATGATCGTGTACGGCACCGCGAAGAACCCGGCGGCGCCGGTGGCGTACACGGCGGCCGGCACGGCGACGAAGGTGTACGCGGTGTAGAGGTCGCCGCCGAGCAGGAACCAGGTCACCCAGGTCCCGAAGCTGCGGCCGCCGAGGCCCCACTCGTCCAGGTGCAGGGCGTTGTCCGCCTTGCGCCACCGGGAGGCCAGGAAGCCCATCACGGTGACCAGGACGAAGAACAGCACGAAGACGGTCAGGGCGGGGACGTTCACGTCGCTCATCGGGCACCTCCGGCCTTCGCCGCGCGCCGGGCCTTCTCGTCCCGGTTGACCAGCAGGTAGGCGGCCACCGTGAAGACGGCCGAGACCGGCACCCAGAGCAGCTGGTACCAGTAGAAGAAGGGGACCCCGCCCAGTTCGGGCTCCGCCTTGTCGTACGAGGACACCCACAGCATCGCCACGACCGGCACGAGCAGCGCGAGCGCGGCCAGCACGCGCTCCGGCGTCACGGCCGGCACCGGTTCGGCTGGCTCGGGCATGACAGGTTCTGGGGCTTGCGCATCTGCGGACATGTTCGGCTCCGTCCCAAGGGCTCACCCCGGTGGCGCCGCAGCCCGGAGGGACCGCACACCCCCCGGACCCGCCGAGCAGCACCCCTGGTGATCGGCAGTCAGTACGGCGACGAAATGTAGAGCATGACGTGAGCCATGTCACCGGAAATGACAGAACTTTCCGCATTCCGGACGGGCGCGCCCCCGCGCGGGCGCGCCCGCGTACGCCGGGGTGCTGCACCCGGGCTGCACGCCCCCGTGCGCCGGTCTGCACACGGAGGGCAGGGCGGCTGCAGCCGGGCTCGGCAGGATCACGATCACTGGTCCAGACCACTGGGCCGGATCCCGTCGCGAGGAGAACCCCGTGAACCGCATCGCCGCCAGGCTCACCGCGCTGCTGGTCCCGACCACCGAGGCCCAGGCCGGCTGCGCCTACCAGGAGTACTGGACCAGCGACTGCTACTGCGACAACATGTTCCGCAAGTACTGCAAGAAGATGTACGTCGCGGCCAACTGCACCGCGCACTCCCTCGGCTACAAGTTCTACGGCGCCTGCTCCTGACGCTCCGCGGCCCGAAGTCCGTCCGAATCCGAGGGAGAACACCGTGAACCGCATCGTCGAGAAGCTGACCGCGCTGCTCGTGCCGGGCACCGAGGCGGCCGCCGCCTGCACCCCGCGCAGCTACTGGGCCACCAACGACTGCTACTGCGACAGCGTGGGCCGCAAGTTCTGCCGCTGGTGGGTCATCAGCCCCACCTGCGTCGGCACCAGCTACTACAAGTACTACGGCGTCTGCGCCTGACCCACCGGTGTGCCCCCGGTCCGGTCGCCTGGGCCGGGCCGGGGGCACCCCCGTCGGGGGAGAGGTCCTCGCGTGATCCGCCAACTCATCGTCCTGAGCTGCGCCTTCACCCTGTCCGGGGTGTTCGCCGCGTCCGCGCTCGGCAAGCTCCGCGACCGGGCCGCCGCCCGCGACGCCGTCCGCGCCCTCACCGGGCTGACCGGACGCGCCGTGGCACCGCTCGCCGCCGCCCTGACCGCCGCCGAGGCCGTGCTCGCCGCCGCGCTGCTGGCCCCGCCGCTGCGGACGGTCGCCGCCGTCGGCGCCGTCCTGCTGATGGCCGTCTTCGTCGCCCTGCTGGCCCGGGTGCTGCGGGCCGGCCGGCAGATCGCCTGCGCCTGCTTCGGCCGGGCCACCGCACCGGTCGCCCCGCGCCACGTGGTGCGCAACCTCGCGCTCCTCGCGGCCGCCCTGGCCGTCCCGCTGGCCGGCGCCGGCGCCGGGGGAGCGCCGGAGCCCGCCGTGCTGCTGCTCGCGCTCGGCGCCGCCGCCCTGCCCACCCTCACCGTCGTCTTCCTGGACGAGGCCGCCGAGCTGCTCCGGCCCGCCCGCCCCGTTCGCTGAGGCTCGCCCGAGCACAACCCCTGGAGCTCCCATGCCCGTTCTGGTCGCCGCCCTCGTCCTGGTCGGCCTGATCGCCGTCGCCAGCATGCTCTGCACCCTGCTGCTGGTGCGCCGGATGCGGCAGTTCGAGACCGACCTCGGCCGCGCGCTGAACCGCAACAGCGCGGCGCCCGTCCCGATCCGGCCCGGCACCCCGCTGCCCGGCTTCACCGCCATCACCGTGGACGGCACCCCGGTGGCCGGCTCCGACTTCCACGGCCGGCCCGCCCTGCTCGGCTACTTCTCCACCACCTGCCCCAGCTGCGAGGAGGCGCTGCCCTCCTTCCTGGAGGCCGCCGAGCACTTCCCCGGCGGGCGCGAGCGGGTCCTCGCCGTGGTCTCCGGCGAGCCGGACGCGGCCGCGGCGCTCGCCGGCCGGCTCACCGGCGTGGCCCGGACGGTCACCGAGCCGGCGAACGGCGAGATCGGCCGGGGCCTGGCCGTCGACCTGCTGCCCGGCTTCGCCCTCCTGGACGAGCACGGGCACGTCACACACTCCGCGGTCACCCTCGCCGACCTGCCGGCGTTCACCGCCGCATGACCGCCGCCCCGGCGGGCCGGATCCGCACCCTCGGCCGCGTCCTGCTGCTGCTGCGCCGCGCGGCCCCCGGGGCCAGCGCCGCCAACCTCGCCCTGACCGTCCTGCTCGGCCTGGTGCCCACCGGGCTGGCCTGGCAGCTCAAGGTCCTGATGGACGGGCTCGCCGACGGCCGCGGACTCGCCGCGGTCGCCCCCGCGCTCGCGGCGCTCGCCGTGATCGGGGTGCTGCAGGCCGTCCTGCCGCACGTCCAGGGCTACCTGGAGGACCAGATCACCCGGGCGCTGGCCGCCCACGTCCAGGACGAGCTGTTCGCCGCCGTCAACCGGATCCCCGGCCTCGGCCCCTTCGAGGACCCGGCCTTCCTGGACCGGCTCCGGCTCGCCCAGCAGGCCGGCTCCACCGTGCCCGGCCAGGTGCTCGGCGCGCTGTTCGGGGTGGCCCGGACCGCCGTCACGGTGGCCGGCCTGCTCGGCGTGCTGCTCGCCATCGGCCCGCTGCTCGCGCTGGCCGCCGCGGTGGCCGCGGTGCCCGCCGCGGTGGCCCGGATCCGCAACGCCACCCGGATGGTGCGGCTGATGGTCACCACCGGCAACGCGATCCGCCGCCAGGTCTTCTACCAGGGGCTGCTCACCGACCTGCAGGCGATCAAGGAGGTCCGGCTGTTCGGGCTCGGCGACTTCCTGCGCGCCCGGATGAGCGCCGAGCAGCACTCCGTCCACCGCGAGCAGCGCGCCCTGGAGCTGCGGGTGCTGCGCCAGCAGGCGCCGCTCGCCCTGGCCACCGCGCTGCTCTCCGCGCTCGGCCTGCTCTGGGCGGTCGGCCGGGTCGCCGACGGCATGCTCACCCTCGGCGGGCTGACCGCCTTCACCGCCGCGCTGGCCGGCCTGCAGACCGGCCTCGCCCAGCTCGCCGTCGACGCCGCCGCCGTCCACCAGGGCGTCCTGCTCCAGCGGCACTACGACGACCTGGTCACCGCCCCGGCCCCGCCGGCCGCCGCCGGACCCGCGCAGCTGCCCCCGCTGCGGGCCGGGATCGAGCTGCGCGACGTCTGGTTCCGCTACACCGAGGACGGCCCCTGGGTGCTGAGCGGCGTCGACCTGACCATCCCGTACGGCGGCTCGCTCGCCCTGGTCGGGCTCAACGGCGCCGGCAAGTCCACCCTGGTCAAGCTGCTCTGCCGGTTCTACGAGCCGACCCGGGGCAGCATCCACTGGGACGGCACCGACCTGCGGGAGGTCCCGCACGAGGCGCTGCGCGAGCGGCTCGGCGCGGTGTTCCAGGACTACATGAGCTACGACCTCACCGCCGCCGAGAACATCGCCCTCGGCGACCTGGCGCGGGCCGGCGACCGGGCCGCCGTGGAGGGCGCCGCCGCCCGCGCCGGACTGCACCCGAAGCTGGCCGGGCTGCCCCGCGGCTACGACACCCTGCTCAGCCGGGTGTTCTACCCGGACCTGCCCGAGGAGGAGGCCGCCGCCGGCGCCCTGCTCTCCGGCGGCCAGTGGCAGCGCCTGGCGCTGGCCCGCGCCTACTTCCGGTCCGGACGCGACCTGCTGATCCTGGACGAGCCCAGCTCCGGGGTGGACGCCGAGGCCGAGCAGGAGATCCACGAGCAGCTGCGCCGGCACCGCGAGGGCGTCACCAGCCTGCTGATCTCCCACCGGCTGGGGGCGGTGCGCGGCGCCGACCGGATCGTGGTGCTGGCCGGCGGCCGGATCACCGAGTCCGGCTCGCACGAGGAGCTGATGGCCGTCGGCGGCGAGTACGCCCGGCTGTTCCGGCTGCAGGCGGCCGGCTACGCCGGGGCGGTGGCGTGATGACCGCGCTCGCGATCGTCGCCGGGCTCGCCCTGCCGGCCGGTGCCGCGCTGCTGCTGGGCCTGCGCCGCTCGCTCGTCCTGGTCACCGTCCGGGGCCTGAGCATGAGCCCGGTGCTGATGCCCGGCGACCGGCTGCTGGTCAGCCGGCTGCGCCGGCGCCCGGGGGCGGGGGAGCAGCTGGTCCTGCAGCGCCCCGAGCCGGGCGCCGGCTGGGCCGGGCCGGTGCCGCGCGGCCCCGGCGACGCCCGCTGGTACGTGAAGCGGGTGGTGGCCGCCGCCGGCGACCCGGTACCGCCGGAGCTGCTCGCGGTCACCGGCTCCGCCCCGGGGGCGGTGGTGCCGCCGGGACGGATCCTGGTGACCGGGGAGCACGAGCACAGCGAGGACTCCCGGCAGTGGGGCTACTTCCCGGCCGACCGCATCCTCGGCACGGTGGTGGCCCGGATCGGCGCCGGGCCCGCGGTGAGCACCCGCAGCAGTCCGGCCGGCCGGTAGCGGCCCGGCTCCGGGGACTCCAGCAGCCGGGCGTCCACCAGCAGCTCCAGCACGGTCTCGGCGTACCCGGGGGAGAGGCCGAGCGCGTGCGCGGTCGCGGCCAGCTCGTACTCCTCCGGGCCGAGCCGCCGCAGCCGGCGCAGCAGCCACTCCGGCCGGTCGACCAGCGGGTGCAGGGCGTCCTCCAGGTGGCGGCCGACCTCCGGGTCGTCCAGCCCGAGCCGTTCCGGGCGGCGCTCGGCGTCGGTCAGCAGGTCGGCGAAGGTGCGGATCGGCCAGTCGGGCCGGGAGTCCAGCCGGGCGGCGGCGCTGCGGACGGCCAGCGGGTGCCCGGCGCAGTGCGCCAGCACGGCCCGGACGGCGGCCGGTTCGGCGCCCGCCCGGCGGCGGCCGACCGTCCGGGCGAACAGCTCGTGGCAGTCGTCCGGGGCGAGCGGGCCGAGGTCGAGCAGTCGTCCGGGGTCGGCGGCCAGGCGGCGGCCGCGGCCGGTGACCAGCAGCCGGCTGCGGCCGGTGCCGGGCAGCAGCGGCAGCAGCTGACCCTCCTGGTGGGCGTCGTCGAGGACGATCAGGATCCGGCGGTCGGCGGTCAGCTCGCGCAGCCGTACGGCCAGGTCGCCGGGGTCGGCGGGGAGGTCCCGGGCGCCGAGGTCGCGCAGCACCCGGGTGAGCAGTTCGGCGGCCGGCCGGGGCTTGCGGGCGCCGCCGAGCTCCAGGTAGAGGGCGCCGTCGGGGAAGCGCCCGGCGAGGTCGTGGGCGGCCCGGACGGCCAGCGCGGTCTTGCCGATGCCGGGCGGTCCGGCGATCACCACCGCGCGGCCGTCCGGGTCGTCCAGCAGGGCGGCGATCCGCTCCAGCTCGTCCTGGCGGCCGACGAAGTGGGCCGGGGCGCCCGGCAGCTGCCGCGGGCCCGCGGGCCGGGCGGGCGACGGACAG